>JAAYOP010000142.1 GCA_012520295.1 Clostridiales bacterium
GGCAGATTAAAGAATAATTATGGGGATTACTGTTCCTTTCATTTGTTAACATCATTAATTTCAGCAAGCTTTTCTGAACAATTTCCCTTGTTATGAAACTTGCCAACGTTTACTTGACACATACCCATATATAATAAAACTTTACAGTGATATATATGTGTGTTATAATCCTTTATGATTAACTGTGGGAGGAAAAAGTATGGACAACAACAGCGGAAATTTCAACTATAACCAGAACCAGCCCCCATATTTACCGGAACCGGGCAGGGGAAAAGCGGTGGCATCACTGGTTCTCGGCATAATCTCTGTAGTGTTTTTCTGGGCAGGCTACTTTTCTATACTGACGGCCATACTTGCCATAATAGGTCTCGTGCTTTCCGTCAACGCCAGAAAGGAAATGCAGATGGCGGGGAACTATGCCTCCAGATCTATGGCCACAGCCGGCCTCGTCCTTTCAATAATTGGCCTGGTTTTGTCTGCAATAAGCATTATCAGCTGTATAATCTGCGTTTCCGCCATAAATTCATACAGATGGTGGGATTATTGGGACTTTTTCTAAGCTTTGCAGATTCATACAAATCGGATGAACCGATACGGTTAATAGCCAGCGTGGTTATTAACCGTATTGTTATAAAAAACGCCGATAGAGCGGCTTTTGCCATGCTCTGTCATGAAAATGGGGATTTATATGCTTCCATATATTGAAGTGTTCGGCCACAAGGTCTCAATGTATGTGATAATGTGCCTGTCTGGCATAGGCCTTGCGATTCTGTCCGGAAGCTCACGCTCAAGAATAACCGGTGTTCCCAGAGAAGATGTCTTTCATTCATATCTTTTGGGTGTCATAGGACTTTTAGTCGGCGGAAAAATCATGTATATAGCTTCCCTCTTCCCTCTCATATTGAAAAACATGCGAAATATTATAAAAAATCCGGAGATGCTCCTGGTATTCGGAACCGGAGGTTTTGTTTTCTACGGTGGCATTATCGGAGGGATAGCGGTGGTTATAATATACTGCAAAAAGTATAAAATCAACACCCTGGCAATGCTGGATACCATTGCCCCTTCCATACCCCTTGCCCATGCTTTCGGAAGGCTGGGCTGCTTATCTGCCGGATGCTGCTACGGATGCGAATATCACGGTCCCTTTTCCCTGTTTTTTCCGGAGGGCGGAGCTGCCCCTCACGGTATCGGCCTTTTCCCCTCCCAGCCGGCTGAAGCTGCTGTGAATTTCGTGCTTTTTATTGTGCTTACACTGATAGGCAGGCAAAAGAGAAAAGACGGTATTTTACTGGGAATATACGTTATCTTATACGCGGTTGCACGTTTTATTCTGGAGTTCTTCAGAGGGGACGCCGGCAGAGGTATTTTCTTCGGCTTGTCCTTTTCCCAGTGGCTTAGCATCCTGATTATTCCCGTTGGTTTTTATCTGATTGTAAGGCCACACCTGGTAAAAAACAGAGACAAAATTGACATAAAACCCTGACCGGCCTTTATGGCACAATCAGGGTTTTATTGTTATCTCACATCCGTAATTTAGCTGACATAGTTCTCCGCCTGATGAATAAACATCTCATAATACTTGCCCCTGGCCGCCATGAGCTCTTCGTGAGTACCGGACTCGATTATCCGGCCGTTTTCCATATGGTAGATAATATCAAAGTCCCGCACGGTACTCAGACGGTGGGCAATCATAATTGTTGTGGCGGTATTGGATGTGTCCAGTATAATCTGCATCAGCTTGTATTCGGCCATCGGGTCCAGAGCCGAGCTGGGCTCATCCAGCAGAAGCAGACCGAAGGAGCCGGTGAAAAGCCTGGCCAGAGCAAGGCGCTGGGCCTCTCCCCCGGACAGCACAACGCCGTCCTCGGTGAACTCCCTTGAAACCTGCACATCCAGGCTGCCTCCGCTTTTATCCAGGACAGATTTCAGGCCCAGCCTTTCTATACACTCCAACAGCTCCTCTTCTGAGGCGTCATTATATACCGTCAGATTATCCCGCAGGCTCATGGCCAGGATGCGCACATCCTGATATGCTATTCCGATTCGCCTGCGCAGCTTATGCACATCATATTCACGTATATCCCGGCCGTTTATAAGTATCTGGCCATCATCCACATCGTAAAGCCGCAGCAGAAGCTTTGTCAGTGTAGATTTTCCCGCGCCGTTTTCGCCCACTATGGCGATACGCTGTCCCGGCTCCACAGTCAGATTAAAGCCCTTTATGGCGAACCCGGAATTCCGGTAGGAAAAGGAGATGTCCCGCAGCTCCACTGAGTACTGGCCCTCCGGAGGCGGTGCGGCATCATCTTTCGGCGGCTCGATTTCGGATACAGTCTCAAAAAATTTTGCAATGCGCTCTCCGTAGACAATACTGCTGAAAATGCTGCTTACATTGCTGAAAAGACCTGTCAGATTCCCCGACAGCTGGGCTGCCGCGGCGGAAAGGCTGGCATAGAGTCCGATTTTCAGCGGATCTCCTTCTATGACGAATAATACGATGTAGACTAATATTATCGAGGTTTGAAGCGACGTGATTGAACCCTGCGGCACCACAAACTTCATTACAGAGCGTATGTATTTTTTAAATAAAGCAGTTACCTCGTCAATAGTAGAACGAAACGTTTTGAGAAGCTTTTCCCCCGCCTTGGATGTTCGCATTTCAGCTGTATTTTCTTTCATTTGCAGATTTCGATAGACATAGTTTACTCTTCGTGACCAGCCGGTAAGCTGTACGGATAAATCCGCGTTTTTCTTAATAACCGGCAGTTGCAAAACTGTCTGTAGTATAACAAAGCCCAGGGTCACAAACAGCAGAACCGGCCCCGCCGAGGTGATTATGGCGCCCATGGCCAGGGCTGTGATAAGACTTCTCAGAAGCATAGGTATTATCTGAATCACCTGCTCGACCTGACTGGGATAGTTCTGCTGGGCGTATGAAAACTGCGTAAAAAACTCAGGATCGTCATAATATTTGAAGTCTGTGTGCAGTGCGCGTTCATTTACTTCAAAAAGCAGATTGTACTGAATTCGCATTTGCATAAGCTGAGAGTAGGATTGAGAGATTACCATCTGAATAACATTAACTATAAGTATCACGGCAGTATATAATGCGATGGTCGTCAGAATTTGAGTCGATGTTTTTTGAAGCATGACGGCGTCAATGGCAGCCTTTGGCAGCAGGGTTGACATCACTGAGCTGAGGGGCGCCAGAACAACGGATGTAATGAGTGTGATAAGCGTAAATAATTTGCCATATTTCCAGTACGGCTTTGCCAGGAACAGTATGTACTTAAGCTTGGCCAGCCCCTTTATCTGCCCCTCGGTCGATTGATTTACCATGCCATTGGGCGGTGCTGCCCTCTGCTCCCGTTCAGTGGCGCTGATACCTTTCCCTTCACTCATGGCGAGGCTCCTTCCAATTTTTCCACCGACATTTGCGGTCGTAATTCTCATTATTGTATACCATTATTTGCAATTTTTCAATAGTTTTAACAGCAACGAGGATTGATTGTTTTCCGGCTTAAATACAACCTTTTGGCAACTTTATCGGGCTTTCCATGGCAGCAAAAATGAAAGCTTCTATATAGATTTCTAATAGCTGTAAACTCGGCGTTACGGCTACACACCATTACTTGAAACCGAGAGTTTTATATACTCATAATGTTCAATAATACTTTTTTCTGTCTTAGTCCAATAGGCAGATTCTGTTTCTGAAGGATGAGCGGCAGACAGGCAGCAACATCATCAGAAAATATGACTTATAATTTTTTCGGAATTTATCTGTTTATCTCTATATTCTTTCTGCTATTTGCAGCCACGTTTCCTTGGTTAAAAAACTCTCATCAACCTGATCTTCCAATTCCAAAAAACGTTTATATGGTATGCTGAAGGATAGCAGCTCTTTATCGATGAACTGGCGTGCCGAAGGGTCTGTCAAGCCAATGACGCACTTGGGGTTTTCCGCCTCTGTCTCTTTTAAAGCATATAGTATAGCTTGCGCGCAACCTGAACCGAAGTGGACTTTTACATTATCCTGCGTTGGTTTATCATAGTTGGCAAACTGAACCAACGCCGAAAGCTGGTCTGCATTGACTAAAAAAATAACAATCTCTGCCCCCTCCTTTGGTAACAATTCAGACAGAGGTTTAAAAACAACATAGTTTTTTGATGGGATTTCGGGTAAGCCTTTTACAAATTCCCTTGCAAGCTCGGGGTTCTTTTTATAATACTCCCCCTTTTTGTTTCCAACTCCGCCCGTTGATAGAAAATACTCGATGAAACCCAATTCAAATTTTTTCAGTCCCAAGCCTGATTTCCCGCCTATGCATGATGTGGTCTTGATGTCAAATGCGGCAGTTCGACCTTTGGATGCCGCACTGAGCATGGAAATGACGCATCCCCATTTGCCCTCGGCAAATTGCAGGGCCCCTTCCGCCTTCTTATCGGTTCTGAATACTGCAACAGGATGATTTTTAAGCTTTATCGCCTTGCCGATCTTACTATCCATAATATAATCCACCTTTATATTTTATTTTAATAACTTATATTATTATCCGGGGTCAACAGGCCTATATTTATATAATCGATGCAATAACCATTTATCTTTACAATTTAAAAGTCAATGGAGACCACATCAAAAAAGCAGGCCCAAACGGCCTGCTATCACGGAAGGAGCAAAAAATTTGAGTGTTTTTCAAACCACCTGGTTTTAAAAAAACACTCGTTATGGTCGGAGTGGTGGGACTTGAACCCACGGCCTCATGGTCCCGAACCATGCGCGATACCAAACTTCGCCACACCCCGTTATACAACATGCACAGCAAATTATATGTTTTTATCCTGCCGTTGTCAAGCCCCAAAAAATGCTTCGCCTAAACTTTCGATAATCATTATATACTTATATTGAAAAAGCGTTTCAAATTATATATACTTATGGAAAATACTTCGTTACTGGGCGGCAGACCGGCCCAAAATCGCCGCTCAGCGGAAAGGTGGTAAAAATGTCTTTCTTGAAACTTGCCGAGGACAGGTATTCCGTGCGCAGCTTCAGCAGCAAACCCGTGGAGAAGGATAAGCTGGAGCTCATACTGAAAGCGGGCCAATTGTCGCCCACAGCCTGCAACTTTCAGCCCCAGCGCATTCTGGTGATAGAGAGCTCCGAGGCTCTTGAAAAGCTCAAAAAATGTACGCCATGCCACTTTAACGCTCCGACTGCCCTGTTGGTGTGCTATGACAAGTCAAAGAGCTGGAAGCGCCCCCACGACGGGGATGACAGCGGTGCCGTGGACGCTTCCATAGTATGCACCCATATGATCCTTGAGGCCGCGGAGCTGGGACTGGGAACCACATGGGTTGGATTTTTTGACCCCGCTCTGGTGAGAAGCGAGTTTTCCCTTCCCGATGATATAATTCCGGTAGCCATTCTCCCCCTGGGCTATGCCTCCGAGGACAGTAAGCCCGCCGAAATCCACTATCAGAGACTCCCAATAGAGGAAACCGTGTCATACAACAGCTTCTAGTCTTCTATTAATATACATACACATACCCATATCTCAGGTAATAATACGCGAGGACAGCCGGTTGTCATTAACACCGGGTCTGTCCTCAGTTTTTTTGCGGCTTTATGACAATGCTGTCTCCTGAGAGCTCCATCCTGACCTTGTTGCCGGTTATGCCTATGCTCCGAAGAAACTCGTCGGGTATCTGTACCCTGCCGTTTCTGTCCAAAACCGCGTATTCCTCATGGGATTCGTCAGAGGAGGCATCGATAGCCTCAAGGGTATCCAGACTTTTCAGATACTCGGCATAATCCGAGCGCATAATTCTCTCGCTGCTTATCTTCCCATCACGGATATTGGCCACCCGGTTCACCTTCCCCGCCACGGACATGTCATGAGTGACAATCACAATAGTCAGCCCCATTTCCCTGTTTAAACGCCTGAAGGTCTCGAATATTCTGGCGGAGGTAGCCGGGTCAACGCTGCCGGTAGGCTCATCGGCCAGCAGGAGCTTGGGATTGTTGGCAAGAGCAATGGCAATGGCCACCCGCTGCTGCTCACCGCCGGACAGTTCTGAAAGCCTTCTGTTTTTCTTGTGGGAAAGACCTACAATATCCAGAAGCTCATAGGCGCGCTCTCTTCCCCCTGATTTATTTGTCAGCAGCATGGGCATCTGCACGTTTTGCCAGGCAGGAAGATATGGGATCAGATTACGGGCGCTGTTCTGCCAGACAAAACCCACCACATTTCTCTTATAGGCTACAAGCTCCTTTTCACTGAGCTTGAACAGGTCCAGCCCGTCCACATAGAGCCTGCCTACCGTAGGCCGGTCCAATCCCCCGATCATATTGAGAAAAGTGGACTTGCCGCTGCCGCTGTTGCCGATGATGGCCATCAGCTCGCCTTTTTCAATCTTGCAGTCCAGCCCCTGAAGGGCCATGACTTCCGTATCCTCAGTCTTATATATCTTCACCAGGTTGTCACAGTCCACCATGTATTCAGTACTCATTTTTTATCTCACCGTCCTCAAGCTCATAAGCCCTGTCTCCGATATCCATAAATCCCCTGTCATGAGTGGTCATCAGAATTGTGACGTTTTCCTTCTCATTGAGCTCCCTGAAAATCCTGACAACCTTTAGAGCTGTTGAAGTATCCAGCTCCCCTGTCGGCTCATCGGCCAAAATTATTTTCGGTCTGTGAGCGATTGCCCGGGCAATGGCCACCCGCTGCTGCTCCCCTCCTGAGAGCTCCTGGGGCATATGGCCTGCCCTTTTCTTCAAGCCCACCATGTCGAGGCACCGGAGCGCCCTGTCTTTCAGGTTGCCGCTATAGCCCGAAAGGCGCAGAGCGTATTCAACATTCTCCTGGGCGGTCATAATCGGTATCAGGGCCACGGATTGAAACACAAAGCCTATTGACCGCCTGCGCAGCAGATTACGTTCCTTTTCCGGCATCTGAGAGATGTTTACGCCGTCAAATATCACCTGACCCTCGGTTGCATCATCAAGAGCGCCGAGAATATTCATAAGCGTGGTTTTTCCTGAGCCGCTGCGTCCCTTTAATATGGTCAAACCTCCCTGGGGGATATCCACATCTACGCCTTTCAGAGCCCAGAACAGCTCTCCGCCCGGCAGAGGGTAGGCTTTTTTTATGCCTCTGGCGGTATATATGAATTTATCAGACATATTTATCCTCCAATCTTTCCATAAAAGAGCGGTAAAGTGACAGCACTTTAATCCTCGCCGAGCTTCAGCGCCTGGGAGATTTTAATCCTCTTTATGATGCTGCCCAGAAGAAGCATACAGACCGCCATGACAAGGAAAACCACCGTCAGAAGACGCGCCATATCAGAGCTCTCGGAGACCACCTTCAGGGGAATGACCTTGTCTGCCGGGGAATATGCAATCTGGACAAGAGGTATGTAAAGCCGGGATGCCAGCAGCCCTATTACAATGCCTAATACCACGGAAAGGCCTGAGATATACAGCTGCTCGTTAACAAGCATGCGAATAATCTCTCCCATGGACATGCCCATGGCCCGGAATACACCGAAAAGCAGCTGCCTGGAGCGTATGGACAAAATCCAGTAAATCAAAAATCCGAAGGCACACAGCAGTAACGACACCACAAAGCCTACTGTCAGTATCCCGTTTGTACCCTGGAAGATGGGGTTGTTTTTCATATCGATGATATCCGATGCGGTATCACGAAAAACCGTAAAGGAGGTACCGGTATTGAGGGCAAAAGCGTAGATGAATTCCGATGTGCCCTCGGCTTTTATCCACAGCTGATAGGGAGTAAGGCCCCATTGGGATTGCAGATAGCTGAAATTTGCCACCACAATGTAGTTTGAAACCTCTTTTTCAACCCCGTCACTGCCTGTGGTAATTGTCAGGGGCTTGTATGTGGGCCAGAAGTCCACAAATCCGTATATGACCCCCCGCGCCGTAAAACCGTCGGAGCTTTTATATGTTATGGTATCCCCCAGACCATAGCCCAGATTGTCCTTCATATTTGAGGATACCAGCACGCTTGTGGGGTTTTGCGAAATAGCGTTCAGATATTCATACCAGTGAACCGGTAGGAGTCCGGGGTTAAAATCCACTGTATGTCCAAACTCTTTTGTGTTTATGCCCATTATCGTGGCGTCAACCCAGTAGTTGTCTGCAGAGTTGCATTTGCCCCCCTCATCAAAGATGACCTTGGTCATACTTTCAATGCCGTCAAGCTCATAGTATTTCCTGGTGTCGGGCTCTGTATAGACAAGCTTAATATTTGCCGCAGGGTTGTCGGCGGCATCGGCTATTTCCGCCTTGTTGCTCTGCCAGGGCTCCTGAAGCACTATTTCCGCGCCGTTTAAATATCTGATACGTTCCTCCTCGTTTGTGTTTATGGTCCTGGCTGCCTGGGAGTTGAATATTCCGATGGCAATTGTCACAATCAGGAATGTGATTATGTATATCTGGTTGCGGCGCGTGCGCAATATCCACAGGAAGGAGGCATAAAACTCAGGCTTCCATTTTCTTTTCCCCAACCGGTATATGATATATACGATTGCCGGTATGAGCCTGAGACATATCAGTGCCGCGCTGATAATGAAAAGCGAGGAGGATAAAAACATGAGGGGATCCAGTCCTGCCCCTTCCATCACCTTCCTGGCCAGCTCCTCTTTTTGACCGTTGAAGGCATATAGCCCGTAAAGTGATACGGCCAGGAGTACAATATCAATATAAAACCGTTGGAAAAGCGGTTTTTCGGACCTGCGTTTTTTCTGCTTTTGGTTTACTATACTCACCTTTGAATGCTTTAAAACCGGGAGAAGCATTGCACAAACTGAAAACAGAGAGGCAACGAAGGCATACCCAAAGACCCTGCCGGTGAAGCTGACCTTCATAGCCTGCCTGGACACAAACTCCAGAAACACATTTGCAGAGCCCAGTATCTGACATATCAGTGCCGACAGGGGTATTCCCGCCACCAGTGCCAGAACTGCTATTATGCCGCTCTGGAGCAGATAGATCAGTATTATCTGCTCTCTGCTCGCCCCGCGGCTTTGTACTACGGATATTTCCGAACTCTCCATATCGATTATCTGCCCTGCCGCCATAAATATAAAGGCGGCGAGCAAGGCATATATGGGTATCTGCAGGATTTGCAGCGTTACCGATATTCGCGCGGCTTCAACTATATACTCCTCAAGTATATGGCTGTAATAATCCCGATAGCTGATATTGTTATACTCTTTATGATATTCCCTATAGGTATTTATTTTTTCATATATATACTCCGCGTTATCGGCATTAATGCCATTGTGGTCCATTATCACAAACCAAAGGCCCTTGATAGGATAGTTTAATTCCGTATAGTCTCCGACCAGAGTCTCAAATACATTTTTTGCCATAAACAGGCATGCGGAATAGGCCGAGGGCGGTTTATACCAATAGCTGTCGTCCAGCCCGTCACTTTCAAATACGCCGGCAACACGCAGGCTCACAGGCTTCCCGTCGGGCCATTCAAGCTCCGGCACATACAGCTCCTGACCTACAACAAGGCGCAGATTTATCAGGGCCTTCTGGCTGATAATTACATCCGCCACACCGTCCTCCACGGTATCCGAGTATAGATTTCCGCTGATAATCTCAATATGCTCCTCAATATTTGACAAAAAGCCCAAATCAACTTCCCTGCCAAGCTGCTTATGCCCACTGGAGGACGCGGGATATATGGGTACTCCCAGGCTTATATGGGACAGTACATGCTTTGCCTGAAGCCCCAGCTGCCCGGCCATATTATGAGCCAGTTCATCCTCGGCATGGAATGCTTTAATATAGGAACTGCCGGGCTTTACACCCTGATTTACCGTGGAAACTAAAAAAGCGGTGGACGCATAGCGCCCGTTTTCTTCCACATAATCTGTAAACGTGTTGCTCAGCATGCGTTCAAGAGCTGCCTTTGTATACATGGGGCTGCTGGCCGCTATGGAAACCAGCAGAATGTTTCCTATCAAAAGGGCGGCCATGAGCCATTTTTTATTGAGCATCTTTCTAAATACAAGTCTAATCACGTTGCCTCCATCTCCCAAAACCCGAATACAGCAATTACAAACCGATAATTCATATTAGGATGTAAACTGGCTTGTAACTATCAAATCTCCCGGATTAACTCCCTGAAACACCGCCGTCTCCCTTGGAAGCTGTGGCCCGGCGATGATGTATCGTTTTCGAACAGTGTTCCCGTCCAGAATCGTAACAAAGCTTCTGCCCTTGTCTGTATCCACTCCGGAACGGGGAATTAATAAGGCATCCTTCAAAAGCATATATTCGCAGGACGCTTTTGCTTCCGCCGCCGAGCCTATAATGGCAGGGTCCTCAGGCTTTATGTATACAAATGTGCCGAAATAACCGGGCAAAAGCCTGGAGGACGAGACTACCCTGCCGGTGGTTGTCCTGGTGTCATCGCCGGCCTTCACTGAAATATCCACTTGCTTGTTATACATAAACATGTCTGCAGCCGTATTGGAATAGAGTACCAGGGAATCCGACCTGCTCAGGGTCATCAGTGGAGTCCCCGGGTCCAGCTCGATTCCCGGGCTGACGCTCTCCACACTCCTGACAATGCCGTCAAAGGGGGCGTATATGTACTGCATGCCCACGGACGCCCGGGCCTTTTCAATGCGCTCCCGCAGGGAGTCCAGATACCTTTCGGTATTCAGTTTATACAGCTCATAAGACGCCCGCTGTTTTTCTGTATTAAGCTCCTTAATCCTCTTGTCATACTCGTCCTCGGCAGGCATACTCTCAGCAGCCTCAACAGAGCCCTCCATTGCCGCACAGCTGTCCTCATAGGATTTCAGCGCATAGTCCAGCTCCAGCTCCAGCTGTTTCACCTCTGACAGACTCCCTGTCCCTGAAAAGACCGCCAGCACATCGCCCCGGGCTACAATGTCGCCCCGCTTTACTTCCATGCTCTCCAAAACCAGCCTGTCGCGGCCGGTGGTGACGGTGCTGCGGTGAATATAAACCGGTTCCAGGTTTGCAGACACATTTCTGACAAGGTCCGATATTTTAGCCTGGGTGGTTCTGTATGTGGTTGTTTTATCTGCAATAAGCTCCGCGCCTGCCAGACCCGATGTTTTGTTCCCGGCCCTTGAACAGCCCACCGTCATCAGCAACACGGCAGCCAGTATCAGAGCCGTGGCTTTTTTATATTTAGCTTCCCACATATACTCTGTCCCCTTCCTCAAGGCCTTCTAATATCTGGATATAGGCATCGGTCTTAAGTCCCGGTTTCACAGTTTGCCGCAGTTGGGTTCCGTCTGGTGAAACAAGATAGACATAGTGCTCCGCCCCGTCCTGCATAACCGCGTTGGCCGGTACCGCAAGGGCTTCGGGTAGATAGCTGTCTACCAGAACGATATATGCGTACATGCCGTTTTCCGCTTCTATATCCATACTGTCAATTGTAAAGACAGATGTGGCGGCTGAGCCCGAAGCCATCTGGGACATATAGGTTACTCTGTCAAGGGGGATATGGGTTACCTGCGCTCTGCGTCCGCCGACTAAGCCATATACATCATATGCCTGTTCAATTTCATAGGGTTTTATGTACCGGCAAACTATGTTTATTGTGTTGTCGTCGGCAATCCATATGACCGTGGAATATGCCGTTGCCCATCCTCCGGCTTCGGCTGTGCAGTATAGCACGGTACCCTCGCATGGGGATATGATAACGCTGTTTTCAATAATCCTTTCATACTCGTCAAGCTGTTTTCTGCTTTTCTCTAAAGCAAGCTCCTGGAGGGCGATGGATGAAGCCAGGTTGTTTTTCAGATTTTCGATTTCTATTTCTTTCAGGCTGATTAAATCCGGCTCCGCTCCCTGTGCTGTCAGTTTCTCCAGCTCTGTTTCAGCAATTTTTATATCGCATTCCGACTGCTTGTTAATAAGCTCGTTGCTTTTAATGGTATATTCCATTTCGGCCGACAGGGCTTTTGCCATCTCACTGGCCGCCTCGGTATCCAACCGAGCCAGCACATCCCCTTTTTTAACCCTGCTCCCAATTCCCACAAAAACCTCGCTTATAATTCCCGATGAAGAAAAACCGAGCTTCTCTACATTTGGCTGTGTAATTCCATCATAGAAACTTATATCTGCCAGCTCCCTAACCCGGGCCACAGCGATATCGGCTTCCACCACCGCCGGCTCCAGCAGCTCCGGGACATATTCAGTCCTGTTACATGAGGCCAGTATCAGAACCGCCAGAAGAGCTGAGGCCAAAATCTTTATATTTCTGGTTTTCATATATGCTCTCCTAACTTATAATCACATAGTCGCCCTCGTCCAGGCCCCTTAATACCTCCGTATATCCGGTAGTTCTCAGACCGGTTTCAATTTCTTTTGGTGTTATCGAGCCGTCATCTCCCTGTACATAAACCATCGACCTGCCGTCAGCTTCAAATACTGCAGCGGTACTTAACATCAGTACATCCTCTCGCTTATCCTCAATAAGTGTTATTTCACCCCTGGCATTGTTTTTTTCAGGAGTTTGCGCATCCAGAACGACAAAATAAACTCTTTGCAGCCATTGACTTCTTTTTTGATTGCCGATTTCCTCTATGCCCAGTTTGTCCGGAGACGTGACCTTGCATCTGTATGTAACTCCTTCCGAGAGAATATCCACCTCAAGACCCTCGGGAAAGCTTTTATAGCTTTCCGTATCGGCTACAAAGACGCGGGACATATCATCGGTAATGGTTACGATGTTCTCTCCCCTGACTGTGGTGCTTCTTTCGGAAATGCTTTTGACATAGGTCACAACTCCATCAATATCCGCAAACAACTGCCTGCTCTTTTTCTTTTCCTCCAGTTCGCTGAGCCTGGAGTGTTGTATTTCAAGAGATTGCTTCGTATAGGAAATAAAGTCCAGATGAGCGTCGGACATGGCAGTGCCGGAGCCCGTCAGACTCTCGGAGAGCACCGCCAGCTCATAAGCCTTTTGCGCCTCCGCAAGTTTTATTTCAAGCATCCTTATGGTATTTTCGCACTCATCAATCTGCCTGTTTATATCAGAGACATCCATCTCTGCCAACAGCATTCCGGCAGATATCCGGTCTCCCACCTCTACGAAAATATCGCCAAAGCGCTCCCCGGAAACCGAAAAACCGTACTTAGCTTCTTTAGTTGCCTGATATGTACACTGGATTGTTTTTTTAAGCTCCATATCTCCCCGTATAACCCGGGTATAGCGGAAATCAGAACCGTCATATGGTGTTACCGCAGGCAGTTCCGGCATTCTGGCTTCTTCCGGCAATAGAAAGCAGGAGCCGAGCACAAGGGATAAGGCCGCCGCCAACATAAATACTATGAGCTTTTTTAAAGTCAACCGTAACAGCTCCTTGGATTCAACAAATATTACAATTTCATTATTATAACATAAAATTTACTATATATCATCCGAATCCTCCCAAAAAATCAAAAAAGTCCGCTATGACAGCCAATACGGCTATCCCGGACTTTTTTCGTCACACTATACAGTTCATTTTTTATTTGATTATCTTTCCCGCCTGATCTATCAGCTCAATTAAGGCTCTCATTTGTCTGCTAAACTCTGTCAGCCTGCTGCTGAGCTCATCAAAATCAATACGGCTATTAGTCCTTTCTTTTTGTGAGATATCCAAATACCCGTTTTTGTGATAGCTGATAAAGGCTCTTTTCGGTATCCGGTAATCAGACGAGCCCAGATAATAGCCCCACGGAACACCTCGGCGTAATGCATCCCTTATATACCGGGAATCTTTATTCAGATACTTAGATACTGTTGGTATATCAAGGAATTCCACATTCATTCTTTCCAGGTCTTCCAGCGTCATTGTCCATCCCCTCCAAGGCTATCGGGCTATGTTTCTTCTCCCTTCATTTTATGAGCCTTTTCCTTGATTGGATACAAACGACTATCAGGCAAATCACTCTACACTTGCAATCAGTTGTATTCTCGTAACCTTATCTGAGACTATGGTGAATTCTATTACCTGATAGGGGTCGATGCTTACAAACCTGTATATATTTCCTTCTCCGTCTCCTGTGTATGGAGATATATCATCCTTCTGATATTTTTCCAGTAGCTTTTCCAATGTGTCACCCACCTGAATTCCCCTGGAGGTGTAAATTCCCCCCTTCAATGCCGTCATCTGCGCTATCCACGGCTCATCTTCGGTATCGGCAGCATACAGCACTACCTCCAGACCGTCAAAAACCAGGGTTCGAAAATAGGAATTAGGATAAACTCTCTCCTCATAATCAGGCTGACTTGTCGTATCGGAAATCTCATCCAGTGGCAGCTGGGAAAAGTGCTCGGTTCCACGCTGCCTGAGAGTAAGAGTCATATCACCTGTTATAAACGAGAACTCCGACTTTGCCTGCGCTCTTGGAGGCGCAGTGGTGTCATTGTCAAACCCTGCGTCTATGGGAGCAGGCGACAGCTCATCACCACGCTCAATTATGGGGGACCTTTCCGAGCCGGCCACCTCTCCTTGTTCCATTTCTCCTGCTCCGCATGAAGAGCACAGGAAAAAAGCTCCTGCGGCAAAAAGCAGGGCAACAGTACTTCTATAGTCTTTCATATATACCCTCCACCACTTACTACTTGCTTAATTTTTTACCGCCGCAGGTGTTTTATTCAAACAGCATCAAATAATATTTTAACTTAAGAGAATTGTGGATTTTTATGCCACTTACCAGTATAATGGACTTGAATTATTAGCTTGAGGAGTGTTAATAATGGATCTGAACGCAATAAGGCAAATTGCGGTTACATATCTTTCGGATGAGACGATAAATCCCCGGTTGAAAAAGGTAAACAGGCTTTATCACGGCCTGAGGGTGGCAAAGCTTGCCATAAAGCTGAGAAAATATGTTCTGCCCGGAGACAGCTCCAGGGATGATATAATAACCTGTGCCGCTTGGTTTCACGATATTGAAACCGGCTCGGAAAATCATGGAGTTTCAGGGGCGAGAAAGGTGAGGAAACTACTTACCGGCCACTGCTCTGACAGCCAGCTGAAAGAAATCTGCGATATTATAGCAAGACACTCCGACAGAAGTTCCGACAGAAGCCGGTTTTCCGACTATCTTAAGCTACACCAGGACGCCGATCTTCTGGACCATTTCGGAATGCCCGATGTCTGGAATGAAATCAGTAAAGCGTCATCCGAGGGGCAAAATATGAGCCAGGCCGCCTCCTCTTTTATTGAGGGAATCAAAAGATATGAGCAGTCCAGAGAACTGCTCAACTTTGAAATCAGCAAATATATAATGGATGAGAAAGGGGACTTTTTTCGAAAGTTCGCCGACAGGCTCAAGGCGGAGGGCAGCGGCGAAATATATAACGAAGAGCTGATATCAAACTATTTTTTCAACAAAAACATCTTCTGAGCTTCCCGTCCGTATTATCTCACTGCCCAATGCTGTTTGATATCGCTGTTTTCAATCTTTGATTATTCGGATTTAAGCGAGCGCATAAAACTGATGGCCATCTCCACTTCCTCACGGCTCATATCCCTTGCCATCAGCAAAAGGGCAAGGCATTCACCTCGGGTGCTGATAAGCTCAATAAAAGGCCCCATATCAGGTTCGCCTATACCCCGGATTATATCGGAAAAACCGTCTTCTCCCGATATATACTCTATGGTGGTACCAAGGGTCCTGGCCAGCTTACCCAGCTTGTACCTGCGGATGTCTTTTATTTCTCCCGACTCCCACATCAGATATGTATTTATGTCCACATCCACAGCCTTTGCTACATGGCCGGCCGAAAGGCCCTGCTGCTTGCGAAGCAGCCTTATTCTGTCGCCCGGCCTTCCGGGCCTCTCCTGCTTTGCTTCTTTTATGTATTCAACGGCCTTGGCCATCTCCACCGCCAACGCAAAATCTGGTTTCTGTTCCCCGGCATCATCACCCTCAGGCTTTTGTGCAGGTTTTATATTCTCTATATCTTTATATTTCATATCCTCTTTATGCTCAAGTCTCCCACGCTCAGTTTTAGCTTGCTCTGTTTTACCGCTCTCATCTTGCCTGTCTGAAGCTTTCCCGGGAGTAGCCGATATATCCCTTTTTTCCGGCACGGTGGTGCCGGATTTCTTTTCGGCAGCCTTTACAGCTGCTTTTTTGTGCCCGGAAGGCTTTGATTCCGCAGCTTTCACACTTTTTCCACCGGTGCTATCCGCTCCGGCAAGATACTCCTCAGACACACCGAAGTACTCAGCTATTTTTTTCAGGCCTTTTTTTCCGGGAGAACCGCCTTTGTTCTTCCAGTATGAAACGGAGCTCCTGTAAAAGCCCATTTCAACTGCAGCTCTGCTGGGCGAAACGCCCTTTTCGGCGCACAGCCGGGCATATATATCATAAAACACCGTATTATACCTCCAATCAGGAAAGGTAACCAGGCAATACATGTCTGCATACTATAATGTCAGGAGCAGGCGTCTCCAATAAATCACATTTTAACTGTGCAAACCCCTGTATCATACGTTTTTTGATAAAATAAAATTATTCAATATAGGGAAGAGGTCCGTTTTTCGCCGATATTAGTTAAAAACAATTGTTTTCCAAGTTAATATAAGGGGGTAGCAAATGGATATGCTGGGCTTTGCATCTGTCTCATCCATAACCGTAATATGCTATCTGGCGGCCCTTATCATAAAGGCAACACCTGTCGACAATAAGTGGATACCTGCCGTCTGCGGGGTATTGGGGGGCATAATAGGCGGCTTTGCCTATCATATTATTCCCTCTTTTCCCTCCGAGGACCCTCTTTCTTCAATAGCCGTGGGCATTGTGAGCGGGCTGGCTGCCACGGGAGTGCATCAGGCATGCAAAAAACTGAAAAAATAAAGGTCAAAATCCTCTCCCGCCCCGGGCTATGCCCCTATATTCTCAGGAAGTTCTTTTCCTTTTATCAGCTGTCTCACGGAGCTTCAGCTCTTTTTTTGCGGTCTTCCTTCTCACATTCTCGCTGTTATTAAGTATAAAGTTAATTGCGTTTCCCATTATAAGGATGTTCCCGCATATAAACAGCCATATCATAAGAATTATTATCGAGGCGAGGGACCCGTAGATAAGGGGATACCGGGAAGACAGTTCCATTGTCCATGAAAAGAACATACTGGCGATAACCATTGCCACGGTGGCTATAAATGCACCTGGTAATCTGGCACTCCTGGGCTTTTCCCTCGGCGCGGACAACCTGTATACCCCGTATATTATGAAAAGGAGAATGATAAAAAGCAGGACAAATCTAATCCAGCGCCATATTCCCGCCCCCACAGCCGAAACTCCCAAATGCTCGGCGGCAAATTCCAAAAACCAGTTTCCCGTTACTACAACTATGCATGACAGATATATGGCTGCCAAAAACAAAATGGAATAGATAAAGCTGAAAACCGTTGACCAGAAGCCCCTGTATCTGTGCTCTCCCTGTATTTCAGCCATTATGCCCATAATAGAGCGAAACGCTGCCGATGAGGTGGTTGCCATCAAAACAAGAGCTCCGGCCAGCATTGCGGGAGAAAAGTGAACTCCCACATATTCAACATATTCGGCTATAACCCTGAGAGTGGAGCCGGGTACTATCCCCTCTCCCAGGCTGATAATATCCACCTCATTGATGTTGAAGGTTGCCAGCATGGCATTTATGCAAATAAGCAGAGGAAAGAAAGACAGCGTCAGACAGTAGGAGAGCTCAGCCGCGGCTCTCGGTACTTTCTTCTTAAGATATATATTTATCAACTGCTTAAAAAAACGAAGCATTCGCACCTCCGGTGAGGCTGCTCCGCTCTCTTTGGCTTCATAGCAGCCTTCTGTTAACGGGACCTGCCGCTACCTGTTCACCCTCATCCCACATTTTCGATACAATAATAGAAGCAGCCAGGGCAGCAAGGGAGACAGCGCAGTATATTATGCTGGTCAGGGCCATATTATCAGTGGCACCCGATGTGTATAGCCCTATGGGCAATTCCATAAGGAACCGCAATATAAGGGCCGCCGGTATAAAAAGCCATGAGGGTTTACGCCTTTCACCCCGCAAAGAATACCAGAGCAACCTGCTCAGCCCGATTCCCGCTATGAAGAAGGCAGCATATTTCCCCACAGAATAATAGTAGTCAGCCAGCGGGGAGGCCGCCATCTCTTCAAGCTGCTCCAAAAGCTTTGACCTTTGGGCCTCTTCAACTGATCCCAATACTTTTTGAATACCTTCCTTGTTCACTGTATAGGCCATGGACATCCTATACATGGAATTCGCCCCGCCCTCCATTATCAGCACAAACAGCGGATATCCCAAGCCAAAGGATATGGGTGTGTTGAGCGAATCATACCTCTGGGATAACAATCTCAGGCAGACATAAATCCCACCGACATTTGCAAGGCCAACAATCAGGGCACGGACTACACTATAAAATACGACACCTGTCTGCTGAATTCTGGCCTCCGGGACAATGTTTATCATCAGTATACCATTTAGATAATAACCGAAAAGTAAATATCCAGCTATAGCGGCAAGTATGGAAACATAGTTTATTTTTCTCTTAAAGGCGAAATATATGAAATAAAGTACCGGCAATGTGCAGCATACAATCAGCAAAAGCAGCATTGCGGCGATAAAGCCATCCGGAAATGCCAATTGGATATCTTCCACCATAAACCTCCGTATTATGTCTAATAACTTATAAAGCGGTCGGCAATCATGCCGCCCGCTTTATAAACGGCGATAAGTTTTGATCGCCTTTATCTCGAATTGAATATCTCAAGAATTTTTGCCAGGGGATCCTCCTCAGGCTCCTCATCCTTCTTTGGCTCCGGAGCAGGCTGGGGAGCGGCCTGTTCGCCGCTGTATAGTCCCTGCGCGGGCTTTTCAGGCTTCTCAGGCTTTTCCTTGCTTTTTGTTGCCTTTTCCTCAAAGCCCGTGGCTATCACAATAACGCGAAGCTCATCGTCCATAGTATCGTCAAAAGAAGCGCCGAATATTATGTTCGCATCCGGGTGTGCGGCTTCCTCAATTAGTCCTGCCGCAATTTCCACCTCTTCCAGACCCATATCCATGGAGCCTGTGATGCTTATCAGAACGCCCTTCGCGCCGTCAATGGATGTTTCCATCAGCGGGCTGGCAATAGCCATGCGGGCGGCCTCTTCGGCCTTGTTTTTGCCGCTGGCACGGCCTACACCCATATGGGCGTAACCGGCGTTTTTCATTATTGTGGTAACGTCGGCAAAGTCCAGATTTATAAATCCGGTGTTTTTAATAAGATCGGATATGCTTGTCACTGCCTGACGCAGAACATCGTCTGCAATCTCAAAGGCATTAAACATTGTTATCTTTTGGTCGGTAGCATATTTTAACCTGTCATTTGGTATTACCAGAAGGGAATCCACCTTCTCTAACAGTTCCTGAATACCCTCTTCCGCCCTGGCCATGCGGCGCTTGCCCTCGAAGCTGAAGGGCTTTGTTACCACACCCACTGTAAGAATATTGGCTTCCTTGGCAATATCGGCAATAACCGGGGTAGCTCCGGTTCCCGTGCCGCCGCCCATTCCTGCGGTAATAAAAATCATATCGGTATCTTCAAAGGCTTTGACAATGTTGTTTCTGCTTTCCTCAGCTGACTTTTTTCCTATTTCGGGATCCGATCCGGCTCCCTGACCGTGTGTAAGCTTTTCGCCGATTTGGATTTTATTGTCCGCCGACGAAACAGCCAAAACCTGTTTGTCGGTATTTATTGCTATGAATTCGACACCCTTTGTATTGGATGAAATCATTCTGTTTACAACATTGTTGCCGGCCCCGCCGACCCCCACTACCTTTATGTTGACTACATTATCCGGCCCTGTCTCCAATGAAAATGGCATTGCAGTAACCTCCTGTGTATTTTCTAGTTCTCCCATGACTTCGATATATATTCAAAAACTCCTTAACGGGGAATGAGTCTAACCAGTTATTTTGTTATTTTCATACTATTTGATTTTATATCTATTTTCGTAAGAGGTCAATAGCAATCGGCGCATTTTCTTATTTTATAGTGACAAAAAAGGCAAATAATGCATATGTTCAGGGCGGCGCGCCCATTTTTAGCATAATTTTCGAATCTTTATATGCTAATTTAAATTACATTACAAGGCCGAAGCTATTTAGTCGTTATTAAAAAACTTCGCCAGCTCGTCCCACCCGTCTTCGCTCATTGACGGTTTTTCAGGTTCCTGGGGCTGTGGCTCCGCATTCCGGTCCGGAGCCTCCGGCACCGGCTTCGGTGGAGATGAAGACGAGGCTTCGGATTGCGACAGCTCAATCAGCCTTTTGGACGGCTTTGTGGCAAAATCCGTTGCTATCACTAATATTTTCACCGCATCAGACATTTCTGTATCAAAATCACATCCGAATATTATGTTGGCATCCGGATGTGCCGCCTGATGGACCTTCTCAACAATACTCTCCACATCCTCCATTGTTATATCCATCGAGCCGGTCACATTGACAAGTACCCTGCGGGCTCCTTCAATGGTGGTCTCCATCAGGGGGCTGTGTATGGCGCTTTGGGACGCCTCTTCAATCTTGTTTCTGCCCGCAGCAGCGCCAACTCCCATATGGGCATACCCCGCACCCTTCATGATTGTTTTCAGGTCGGCAAAATCAAGATTTATAAAGCTTGTATTTCTCAGCAGATCGGCAATTCCGATAACAGCCTGCAGCAAAACATTGTCGGCAACATCAAAGGCGTTGGCAAACGTCACCTTTTGATTGGAAACCTCCTTGAGTTTTTCATTGGGTATGACAAGGAGGGTGTCCACCCGCTCAAGCATTTCTTTGACACCGGCTTCCGCTATCTTCATTTTCTTTGCGCCTTCAAATTTGAACGGCTTTGTAACCACTCCGATTGTCAGAACACCGGCCTCCCTTGCCAGCTCTGCAACTATTGGAGCAGCTCCCGTACCTGTTCCGCCGCCCATCCCTGCGGTAATAAACGCCATATCCGTATCTTCAAATACTTTTTCTATGGCATTGCGGCTTTCTTCGGCGGAACGCCTGCCGATTTCAGGATTTGAGCCTGCGCCCTGCCCCCGGGTAATCTTCTTGCCTATCTGGACTTTTATATCCGCTCCCGAAACATCGAGTGTAGGCTTGTCCGTGTTGATACTGACAAATTTTATACCTTGTACTCCGTTGCTTACCATTCGGCTCACAACATTGTTGCCTGCTCCGCCTACTCCGATAACCTTAATGCTGACCACATTTTCAACCACGTTATCGAGTGTAAATGCCATACCTTTCCCCTCCAAAAAACAATCATTTTTCGGGCTGCAAACACTTGGTAATTATCGTTTGTCGTTTTATGCCACTAATAATAAAAATAACTCAAAGCTATGGTTATGTCAAAATAGCCCTTCCCGTCAGTCGGGAATAAAGCGGGGCTCCCTGTCGTTAACCAGGAGTATTTTTCCTGTTTCGGTCTGGGAGATATATTGGAGTACGCTTTCCAGCTTGTCCAGCTTTTGTTCCAGCCTTTCATGCTTACCCAACTCTACGGTAAACCGTTCCATATACCTGAAAGTGATATTTGCAATGCTGGTGGCGTCTATCTCCGATATGCTTTTATGGAGCTCTTTTTCCAATATGAGTCCTAAAAGCTCCGTAAGATAATTAATTTTAGCGTTGTCCGGCTGCTGTAACTCCAATTTCCCACCTACTGTGGGAAGTATCGGCTCAATTCCAGTTATAGCTATTGTGCCGATGCTTCCCGAATAGTCTGTCTTTTCCAGTATGCTGCAGTTTTTATCAATTATGTAGTAATTGCCGCTAACGCAGACTGTGGCCAGCGGATAGGCTTCCTCCACTGAAATCACTATGGTGTCGGGCAGCTTTCTGTTTATCTTAGCCTCATCTATGTATGGGAGCGTTGAGAACAATTTGCTGGTCGCTTTAAATGTATTTATGAAAAACAAGCTCTCTCCGATTTCAATCTCGGATGACAATATGATCTGCTCGGATGAATATCTGCTGTTGCCCTTTACTATTATATTGGACACTTTAAAGAAAACACTTATTCCCGCCAGCATGGCAGCTATCATGAGCAGATATGCCAGGGGGCGAAAAAAAATGCCTCCCCTTCTCCTCCTGCGCTTTGCCGGCCTTCTTCCGTCATAATAACCGCGGTCATAGTGACCACTGTCATTATAGCCTCTGTCCTCTCGTCTGCCGCCCTGTCTTCTCCGGTCATTGGGGCTGCCCTCATTGCGTCCCCTGCTGCTCCGGCGCTCACCATTTGCCGCCAATCCATTTCACCTCTTTGGTAATAACTAATATCTCATGTAACAAGTTTCACATCGGCACCCAGGCATTGCAGCGCCGATTCCAGGCAATCGTAACCCCTGTCGATATGATGAAGGCCCGATATCTCGCTGGTGCCCTCGGCTCCCAGCGCGGCGACAACCAAAGCAGCTCCTCCCCGAAGATCAGTGGACCGCAGTTCCGCTCCTGACAGGTGATTTACGCCGCACACAATAGCGGTCTTTCCCTCTGTCTTAATATCCGCTCCAAGCCGTTTTAGCTCTTCCACATGCCTGTACCTGTTCTCGAAAATGTTCTCCACAAAAACAGTTGTACCCTCTGCCTTTAAGACGGCGGCCATAATCGGAGGCTGGGCATCTGTCGGGAAGCCCGGATACGGGCTTGTTATTATCGGTCTTGCTGCTCTCAGTTTTCCTTTCCTCGAAGCTGTTATTACTCCTTTGTCCATATCATTTATTTCAATATTACATCCGATTTCTCTCAGAACATCAATTACCGTCATAAGATGTCGCGGATTTGCTTCTTCCAATCGTATCAAACCACCCGCTGAAGCAACGGCCGACAAATATGTTGCCGCGACAATCCTGTCGGATATAATAGTATGCTCCACATCCTTTTTTGCATCTGATCCTTCAACGGTTATAAGGGACGTGCCTGCTCCGCTGATATTGATGCCAAGCTTTCTGAGGTAGTTTTGCAAATCCTCAATTTCCGGCTCCCTTGCCGGATTTGTTATTATAGTGGTCCCCTTGCATCGACAGGCTGTCAGCATGGCGTTTTCCGTCGCCCCCACGCTGGGCGTGGCAAGATTTATCCGACAACCCTTCAAATGCTTTGCCTTGCAGGTAATTTTCCCGCCGACTTCATTTATTTCCGCTCCCAGCTGCCGCAATGCCGCTATGTGCAGATCAATCGGTCTTGGCCCCAGCTCACAGCCGCCCGGCAGACTTAATCTGGTTTCGCCGGTCCTGGCAAGTATGGCACCGAGAAATACAACGGATGAACGCATTTCCCTCATCAGCGCATCGGGTATATCGCTTCTTATAAGCCCTGCTGAATTGATATAAACGCTTTCTTCATTGCGGTGCACTTCACATCCGAGATGCTCCAATATGCGCATTGAAACATCCACGTCTGCAAGCCGAGGACAATTATGTATTACGCTGGTCCCCTCCGCCAGTATAGAGGCCGCCATTATCGGAAGAACGCTGTTCTTAGCGCCTTGAATACGGATTACCCCGTCCAGCTCTCTGCAGCCGTTAATTCGCAGTATGCTCATGTTTATTCCTCCGCATAAAGAATGGGAGCATCGGCTCTGCCGCCGCTTCCAGACCATACTATGCGGAAGATTATCTATTAGTTAACGCAAATTGGGGTTCCTTTCGCCTATAAGACTCAAAATAGTGTCCACTATTCTGTCTGTGGCGTCGGGTCTGTCTAAGGCCTTCATTGCCGCCGACATGTCCTGAAGGCGGGATTTGTTTTCTGAAATCTCGCATATGGCATCAAACAACATCCGCGCATTACATTCTTTTTCCCTTATCATAATTGCCGCGCCCCCTGACTGAAGAACCCGGGCGTTAATCTCCTGGTGGTTACCTGTCACATAGGGAGAGGGAATGAGTATGGCGGGTTTACCAAGGGCCGCCAGCTCATTGAGTGTGGATCCCCCGGCACGGCAGAGAACCAGATCGGCCGCCGCCATGATCATCGGTATATCATATATATAGGAAAAAAGCTGTGTATGCCGAAGCTGTTCGTCATCATCAAGTCCCAGCATTTCACGCATTGCCATAAGGCCTTTTTCGCCGCCGCCTGTCGAATGCATATGCTTAAAGCGGCCTTCCTTCTCATTAATATTAATAAGCTCGGCGGTCTTCTGATTCATATATAAAGCCCCCAGAGAACCCCAGAACGAGAGGACAAAAAAGCTGTTTTCCACTCCAAGGCGGCTCTTGGCCACATCCTTGTCCCACTGCCTGAACTCATTTCTGACAGGTGTACCCGTGAAATGTGCTTTATTATTGTTTTTAAAATTCGCCTTGCCTGCCTCAAAGCCCACCAGAATCCTGTCCACATGCTTTTCCAGCATTCTCGTGGTCAGACCCGGCAGCACATTTGATTCGTGCACAACAGTCGGTATACCCATCTTTGCCGCCGCTCTGAGCACCGGATAACAGACATATCCTCCGGTTCCTATAACGGCATTGGGTTTAAATTCCTTTATTATCCTCCTGGATTGTCCCAGGGCGCGGGCAGTTCTTTCCGTGGCGCGGATATTATGGGCAATATCTCCGGGCCTCATGCCCCGACGCAGGTTTGATGCGGTAATACCCTCTATTTTATATCCGGCCTTGGGGACAAGCTCCATTTCCATGCTGTTGTCTTTACCGCCTACAAACAGAAAGGCGGCATCCGGGAACAACTCCTTAAGTCTATCGGCAACGGCGATTGCGGGATTTATATGCCCCCCTGTGCCGCCGCAGGCAAACATGAATTTCATGGATAGTCCTTTCCGGCGCAGGTTTATGTCTGTTTTCAATTAAAATATGGCGCCCTCAGACCTTGATAATGCTGCTATGGTTTATTTGTTTTATTACTGCTACTTATCTTTAATCTCACGCGATATGCTAAGTATAATACCCATTTCTAACATTTGCAACCATAATGCTGTTCCACCGGAGCTGAAAAAAGGAAGGGATATTCCCGTGCAGGGTATAAGGTTGGTTACAACAGCCACATTCAGAAATACCTGCAGGGCAAGCAGGGATGTTAATCCGGTTATTACAAGTGAGCCAAATCGGTCCCTTGCACGCAGTGCAAGCCAGAAGCCCCGCAGGATAAGTATGGCAAAGAGGATGAGTATTAAAGCCGCCCCGATAAATCCAAGCTCTTCGCATACCACGGCGAAAATAAAATCATTGTGCTCCTCAGGCAGGTAAAGATGTTTTTGCCTCCCCTGTCCAAGCCCCAATCCAAGGAGCCCCCCTGAGCCTACGGCATAAAGAGACTGAACAATCTGCCAGCCGCCCGTCAGCTTTTGAGACAGAGGATCTCTCCATGCGGCAATACGTCCTGAGGCGTAATCAAAGTTCGACAGCAGCACCACCGCCGCCAGTGCCACAAAAATCGCGACTATGGCAAACCATCGCAGTCGTGTGCCTCCCACAAACATCATAATGCCCCCAAGGGCTATTATGATAACACTTGCCGACAGGTGGGGCTCGAGAATTAAAAGCCCGACAATTATACCTATAATCAGTACGAAGGGCAGGACTCCGTATCTGAAGGTCTTCATTTTATCCTTATATATACAGATCATCGACGCAAAGGAAAGCACCACTGCCAGCTTTGCTATTTCCGAGGGCTGAAAACCGGTAATCTTCAGGTCAATCCAGCGCTTTGCTCCTCCGCTCTCCTCGCCTATTATGGGTACCAGAACAAGAAGTCCTATTGAAAAAACCAGCAGCCAGAAGGAATATCTTCTGAAAAATGTGGGTTTTATCCTGGAAGCAATAAGCATTATGGCGACTCCGCTTACCGAGAAGATGAACTGGCGCACAAACACATATGCCGGATTGCCGGATTCGTAGTACGCCCTGGCAAAGCTGGCCGAGAAAACCATAATAAGGCCAATGGTCAAAATAACCAATGTCATAGCAAAAAAGGGCAAATCCATTTGACCGCGTTTGACCTCAGCTCTTTCACGAACCTGCTCTATATCCTTTACACCATACTCTCCGGTATCCAGGATGCCCTGGGAGCCTTTATTGGGAAAACTATAAAAATCGGCCATTTTCAGCTCCATTCCTCCGCTGTGTGCCGGACGTTTTTTATTTACACAGAAAAGTTGCTTATTTTTTATTATATTTTCATTACTATATTTCTTCTATTTAATATACCTCTCCATTACCCCCAGCCAGGCAATTAGAGAAAATATGGCGGAAACAAAAGTAAAAACAGCGAATACCTTTCTCTCATTCCAGCCGCTTTTTTCAAAGTGATGGTGAATGGGAGCCATTTTGAAAAAGCGTTTGCCATGAGTAATTTTAAAATACAGAACCTGGATAACAACCGAGAGGTTCTCTATTATATACACTATGCCAAGAGGCAGGAATATAAGAGGCATATCAAATGCAAACAGCAGTGCGCAAACGCAACCGCCGAGAAATAGAGAGCCCGTATCGCCCATAAAAACCTTGGCAGGGTTAAAATTAAAAATAAGAAACGCAGCCAGCCCCCCGGTCAGAGCGGCGGCAAATATGCCCTGTGCCAGCATCCCCCAGTATACGGACACGGCAACAAAAAAAACGGCTACAGGCAGTGTAACGCCTGTCAGAAGACCGTCCACCCCGTCGGTCAGATTAAAGGCGTTTACAATGGCCACAATGACAAAGGCGGCAAAAACCAGATATAGCGGCTCGGGCAGTATAATCGTCTCATGTATGAAGGGGACGTACAAATTAGGTGTAAGATATCCCATATTTCTCAGCAGCAGAATAAAGACCACCGCCACAATCAACTGGAGAACAAACTTCTGTATTGAGGTCAGACCCGTATTGACGCGCTTTTTGACCTTCTGATAATCGTCCAGAAATCCGATTATTCCATATATCAGAGCAAACAGCAGCATGACAAAGTGGGCATATTCCCCGTCCAGCAAACTTTTGAAACCGATTGCCGATATGGTTATAAGCATTCCAACTATAAATATAAAGCCACCCATTGTCGGCACGCCTTCCTTGGAAAGGTGCCAGACAGGTCCGTTGCGCTTAATTGTCTGTCCGGCTTTAAGTCGCCTTAAAATCGGTATTATAATCAGTCCCACTGCGACGGAGAGAGCAAACGAGCAAATAAGCGCCGTAATTATAACTGTTATCATTGGTTTTGCCCCTTTTAAACGTGTACTACTTATTGGAAATGATGAAATGCCGCCGTCAATTAATGGGTTTTTCGGCCAATATGCCGGCCACTATTTCCCGCTCATCCATATGGTGCTTTTCTTTTCCTACAATCTGATAGGTTTCATGGCCTTTTCCCGCCAGAATGATGATATCGTCCTTCTGGGCATTATCTATTGCCCAACGTATTGCCCCACGCCTGTCTTCAATCACCATAAAGGGAGTCTGAGTGCCCTTCATGCCCTCCAGTATATCATCTATTATGGCCCGGGGCTCTTCTTTCCGCGGGTTATCCGAGGTGACAATCACAAGGTCTGAATATTGCGCGCTTATCTTGCCCATAATCGGCCTTTTTGTCTTGTCCCTGTCCCCTCCGCAGCCGAAAAGGACAATGACCCTACCCTTTGCAAAGCTCCTGAAAGTTTTCAGTATATTCTCCAGGCTGTCGGGGGTATGGGCATAGTCAATCAGAATAGTAAAGTCCCTGCCCGGAGTCGGCACAACCTCCAGCCGCCCCTTAACTCCCCGGCATTTGGCAATGGCATGGGAAATGCTCTTCAGGTCAAATCCCAGAGCCAGGCAGGTTCCTATAGCCGCCAGAGCATTGTAAACAGAGAATCTTGCCGGAATTCCCAGCTTAATTCTCTCCCTTTGTCCTTCATACAGGGCATCAAAGGAAACCGAGTCGGGCCTGAGATCAATGTTTTCCGCCTTAAGAGCCGCTTCTTCCGAGTCAATGCCATATGTCAGCACCCTGCCCTTTGCCGAGCTAATCATAGCCCCGGCCCAGGGGTCATCACAGTTTATAACCGCGCATCTGCTTATTTTAAAGAGCTTGGACTTGGCCGCACCGTAGCTTTCCATGGTCTTGTGAAATTCAAGATGATCCTGCGTAAGATTTGTAAATACACCAACGCTGTATTCAATGCCCTCTACTCTGGATAGCTCCAAAGCATGGGAAGACGCCTCCATAACCGCGTAACGGCAGCCCTCCCCCTCCATAAGGGCAAGCAACTCCTGAACATCTCTGGACTCAGGGGTGGTGGAAGTTGTCAGCTCCGAGGCCAGCACACGGTCTCCGGCCATATTATCAATGGTGCCTATAAGCCCGGCCTTTTCCCCCGAACACATTTCTATAAGATTTTTTATTATTATGGATGTGGTGGTTTTTCCGTTTGTGCCGGTTACTCCTATCATATAAAGCTTTTCCGACGGATTTCCGAAAAACCTGGCGGATACCAGTGCAAGAGCCAGACGAGTGTTATCCGTCAGAATATAGGGACAGGGTATATCAGGCCTCTTCCGGCAGATAACTGCGGCGGCACCGTTATTGACGGCTGATGGGATATACCTGTGCCCGTCATCCTCAAAGCCTTCTATGGCCACAAAAAGTGAGCCCTTTTTTACCTTACGGGAATCATAGCAAATATCCGTTATTTCCGTATCACAGTCAGCAGTAGACTCCAAAACATTCAAATCCTTCGAAATTTCTCCCAGCAACACTTTAACCACCTGCAATTCTAAAGCCCTTAAGGGCTTTGACTAAGCTGTCTCTATTATAGACTGATCCCTGTCAATAAGGGTAACTTCAATCACCGAACCAATGCTGACTTCGTTGCCCTTTTCTATGCTTTGACGCGCTACCACAATGGTATTGGAGCCCGAGGGAATAACACCGGAGCTTCGAATATACAGCCCCGCCTGCTCAAGAGTTTCCCGGGCCTTTGAATAGCTCATGTCAAACAGGTCGGGAACTGTCACAAGGTTTGTGGGCCTTCCCGTTTCCGTGTACAGTATTATAGTCGATCCGGCGGCGACATTTACATTTGCTATTGGAATTTGATCAATAACAGTGTCCCCGCCGCCCTCAATTTGAACTTTGAAGCCAAGAGCTTTGAGCTTTTCCTTCGCCTCTTCCACACTCATATTCTTCACACCAGGAAGGGTAATATCTGCCTTTTTACTGTTATCCTCGCTGTATACAGGCTCCACACCCATATAGGGCAGCACATCGGAAAATATGTTCCCCACTACGGGGGCTGCCATAAATCCGCCGCTTATGGGTATTCCCGAATCAGGACTGGGGTTATCCAGCAATACAAGGACCGCGATTTTCGGGTCGTCGGCCGGGGCAAACCCGACAAAAGACACTATATACTC
Source organism: Clostridiales bacterium (assembly GCA_012520295.1). Lineage (GTDB taxonomy): Bacteria > Bacillota > Clostridia > Oscillospirales > Oscillospiraceae > JAAYOP01. The sequence continues at coordinate 29,393 of JAAYOP010000142.1, forward strand.
ATCGGTCATCTGACCAACATCCTCAGAGGTACCGGTCTTTCCCGCAATTCTGTAGCCTTCCACATAGGCATTCTTGCCGGTTCCCTCCTTTGAGCCCACAACACTCTCCAGAATCTCGCAGACCCTGGCAGAGGTTTCCTCACTTATTACCTGCCTTATCACCCTGGGCTCTCTGGACAGGAGTATCTCACCCTCGGGGCTTACAATCTGCTTTACCACATAGGGCTCCATGAGATATCCGCCATTTGCCACAGCGCTGACGGCTGAAATCAGCTGCAGGGGTGTTATGTTAAAGGTCTGACCGAAGGACGCAACGGCAAGGGAGGATAGGTTATCCGGGTTTTTAAACTGTGAATCAGGCCACCAAATGCTCTTCCCCTCACCGTTAAGATCAATCCCCGTTGAGTCCATAAAACCAAAGGACCTTACATATTCATAAAACTTATCGGCGCCCAGCATAAGTCCCATTGTTGTGAAGGCCACATTGCAGGAGTGCTGGGTTGCGGACACTAAATTCTGACTTCCGTGTCCGGCGTGCCGCCAGCAATGCAGAGGTCCTTTTCTGCCCTTGACGTCAATTGAACCCTTACAATAAAAATCAGTGTCCGGATTTACCACTCCCTCTTCAAGGCAGGAGGCGAGCGTGATAATCTTGAATGTGGAGCCGGGTTCATATGTATCTGAAATCGACCGGTTGCGCCACTGGTTTTGGAGGGCTTCGGTCAGCGCGGCGTTATAGGCATCCCCTTCCAATCCCTGTTCTTCCAGCTCCACCTTTGCTGCGTCGTTTAGTTCAAGATAGTTGTTAAGGTCGTAATCCGGCAGTGTACACATGGCCAGCACGGCTCCCGTATTGACATCCATTACAATGCCCACGGCGCCGTTTTGGACCATATAGTCGTTTATCGCCTGCTCAATATGCTTCTCCAGATAGTACTGAATTGTCGTATCCAGAGTCAGCACCAGCGCGTTTCCCTCCACCGCGTCAAAATAATCCTCATATTTATTGAAAAGCATATCTGTGCCTTCCGAGGAGGTGGCACGGACTATTCGGCCGTTTAACCCCCGCAGATACTTCTCGTAAACGGCTTCAACTCCCTCCAGGCCTTTGTTGTCAATACCGACAAATCCTATCACCTGGGAAGCAAGACTGCTGTAGGGGTAATATCTTTTTGTATCCTCCACTATGTGAACGCTCTTGAGTTTATGCTCGTTCTTGAATTCCCTGACCTTATCGGAAACCTCCTGCTCAATTTTCACCGCCACAGTCTTATACCAGGATTTTGTGTCCTCCCACTTTTCCATAATAGATTCATAGCTGACACCCAGTATCTCTGACAGGCCTGAGGCAATCAGGGACGGATCCTCTTCATACTTGAGCATCTCTATGGGGCTGATAAACACCGTATCCACGGTAGCGCTCATTGCCAGTATTTTCATATTTGTATCGTATATTGTTCCCCGGGAGGCGTTGATAACCGTCTCCCTCACCTGTTGTTCGATGGCCTCGCTTTCCCATTTTGAATGCTCTAATATTTGGATTTTATACAACTGAAACAGTAAAACCACAAAAGAAAGTATGCCGCACACTATCATTAGAAATAGAGTACGGCGAATTATTTGCCTGTTTGGCTTTAGTTTATTGGTCTTTTTCCCAGCAACATCCATCTCAACAACCCCACCGCAAGATTATCCATATGAAGGCGCTCCTTTGTCCACCGCTTTCATATGTCACTATATCGTATTATTTTCACCATATAAAATATGCCTTCATGGGCACAAAAAGGCATAGCCGCACCTATGCTCAAACAAAGAAATTCGCCAGGGACGAGAGCAGCGAGCTTATTGTATCCAGAATTCCTTTTTTGTTTTCGTTTTCATCCAATATAACGGCCTTGTCATCGGACCTGCTCTGAAGGTAATAGACCTCATTATCCCCGGCCTTCACCATCCCCAGGATATTTATAGCATAATCCTCTATCTCATTGAGATCAAAAGCGCTTTCATACTCAAGCCTGAGCTTGTCTTCCTGTTCCTTTAAAATATTCAGCTCCGCTGTCAGCCGGGAGGTCTTGTGAGACAGTTCCGTAAGCCTAATATACGACATGATAATGAGCAGGCAGAGACAGGCGATGCATATGCACCCCACTATGGCGAAAGCAGATATCCCCTGACTTTTCACCCTCCTGCGTGTTTTGACCTGGACCTTCGGTTTTTCGTAAACGACCTCGTTTTCCTGCTGCCTCGTTCTAGCCGGACGTTTAATGACTCCCGGCGCGGCTTCGGCGGCAGATGTACCCAAGGCCAGATTCCCATATATTGCACCAGCGTATTTACTGCTCATAGTCATTCACGCCACTCGACCTGTGGCTATTCCCTCCCGTGTAAATTGCACTGTCGACTTTAAACCCGTTCCGCTATCCTGAGCTTGGCGCTTCGCGCCCTTGGATTGTTTTTTATCTCATCCTCAGAGGGTGTAATGGGGTTTTTGGTTATCACTTTTAAGGTTTGTACGAACCCGCAAGCGCAAACCGGAAGTTTCGGCGGGCATTTACAGCCCTTTTCCCGTTCCCTGAATGCCAGCTTCACAAGCCTGTCCTCCAGGGAATGAAAGCTTATGATTGCAATTCTCCCTTTTGGCTTCAGCCTGTCCGGGGCATCCTCCAGCATTTTTTCAAGCTCGCCCAGTTCGTCATTTACCTCTATTCTAAGTGCCTGAAAGGTGCGCTTTGCCGGATGCTGCTTTTCTCTCAGAGAGGCGGCAGGCATTGCCCGGCTTATAATTTCCGCCAGCTCCAGGGTGGTTTCAATGGGTTGAATTTTCCGTTTTTTGATTATGGCTGAGACAATAGACGTGGCATGTCTCTCCTCGCCATATTTATAAAGAATCCTTTTTAATTCCTTTTCATCATACCCGTTAACAATATCCCGGGCGGTCAGGGCCGCAGAAGTATCCATACGCATATCCAGAGGGGCATCGGCCATGTATGAAAATCCCCTTGAGGGATCGTCAAGCTGTGGAGAGGAAACACCCAGGTCAAACAGCATCCCGTCAACCTTCCCGATTTGAAGCTTGTCCAGTATTCCGGCAATGTTGCCGAAGCTTCCGTGAACCGCAATAAATCTGTCTGCGTATTCACCCAGCGTGTCCCTTGTGGCCGCTATGGCTTTTGGATCCCTGTCTATTCCGATTAGCAGTCCTGTATCCAGCCTCTTTAGTATCTCAAGGGAGTGCCCTCCACGCCCCAGAGTTCCGTCAACATATACCCCGCCAGGATTTATTTCAAGCCCTTTTATACATTCTTCCAGCAGTACCGAACTATGCTTATAATCCATTTAAGTCACCCCGTTTGATATGTACGGACAACCCAATGGAGATCACAGTCCAAGTTCCTTCATGGCAGCCGCAATGTTTTCCGGAGTAAGCTCCTCCGCTTCCAGCTCCGAATAAGCCTCGCAATCCCATATCTCGGCATGATTCGAAAAGCCGATTATAGTTACATTCTTTTTCAGATTTGCAAAATCTCTCAGATTTTGCGATATCAGTATTCTGCCTTGCCCATCCACTTCGCATTTGGAGGTGTTAGCAAAGACAACTCTCATTCGGCGGGATTGGGACAGAGGAAGGGCGTCAACCTTTGCCCGGAACGCTTCCCAGCTTTCGGTGGAATAAACTGAGAGACATGGGTCGATGGACAGGGTCACATAGCATACATCACCAAGCTCTTCTCTGAGCTTGGCAGGTATGAAGAGTCTTCCCTTGGCGTCTATTGTATGGTGATAAACGCCTGTCATACCAACCCACCCCTCTTTTGTCCCATTTACATAGCCTTAGCTCGTATTATATTTCCCAAAATCAGTCCTGTGCTGGCTCCCAATCCCATCTCCAACTGCAGACTTTACGAACACTCAGCTATGGTTTTGTGGTCTTTCTAAACACTCTCCACCATTTCGCCCCACTTTGTCACCTCAATTATAAATAACATAACCAAAAAATGCAATAGAAAAGTGCAATTATTTTACTAAAACTATTGTTGATTTTTCGCGTTTTCGACTTTTTTCCTAACTTTCAAACGGATGTTCGATTTACATAATGCATTTTTGTTGTTCAGCAGACATTAAATAAAAAAAGATACAAACAGAAGTTAATATGCTATAATATATTTTAAGCAGTAAAGCTGCGATAATTTGTTTGCCAGGCGGGCATGCCCAATGAGCATGCTCAATGGGCATTAATAAACAAACAGCATTGGAGATAGGATATGGAAAAAACTTTGAAGGGAAAAACATTTGACATACAGGGATTCTCAGTACATGACGGCCCGGGGATAAGAATTACGGTTTTCTTAAAAGGCTGTCCCCTGCGCTGCCCTTGGTGCCACAGTCCGGAATCTCAGCTTTTTGAAACAGAGCTAAACTGGATGCAGATAAGATGCATCGGAACAGAGCTTTGCGGTAACTGCCTGAATGTCTGTCCCCATGATGCAATAACGCCGGGATCTATGAAGAAGGCCCCGGACGGTAAAGAGATTCAGCTGGTTGATGTGGACCGCTCAAAGTGCGACAACTGCGGTAAGTGCGCAGAGGCCTGCAGCTCAAAAGCACTCTATATGTGCGGAACAGACCAGACGGTGGACGAGGTTATGGAGCGCATAATGAAGGATGTCCCGTTTTTCAAGCGCTCGGGAGGAGGCGTAACCGTTTCCGGCGGAGAGTGCCTGTGTCAGCCCGATTTCACAAGGGAGCTGCTCAAGCGCTGCAAGGAAAACGGCATACATACCGCTGTGGATACCTCCGGATATGTCAGCTGGAAGGTCATTGAGTCCGTCATGCCATACACTGACCTGTTTTTATATGACCTAAAGCATATGGACGACGAGCTCCACAAGAGGGTTATAGGCGTTTCCAATGAGATGATTTTGGAAAACGTGAAAAAAATCGCCCAGGCCGGAGGTAAACTTCAGATTAGAATCCCCATCATTCCCAGGTTTAACGACTCTTTGGAGGCTTTTGACGAATACGGCAAGTTTATTAAAGAGCTGGGAGACAGCGTGGAGCTGGTGCAGCTCCTGCCTTATCACAAATTAGGCGTTGTGAAATGGGAGCGCCTGCAGCGCGACACTCCTGTTCTTGAGGCTGTGCCTCCCTCCGATGAGCTTGTGGAAAAGCTTAAATCCCGGCTTGAAGAATACGGCCTGAATGTGACAATACACTGATTGGAACATAATCAAGTAGGAGGCCACCCATTAGCCAAGTGACCAACCTTTTACCCCACCGTGCATACCCTTCGGTACACGGCGGTTAACCCCATGAGAGCAGAGACTCGCACCGGTGAGGGATACTGAAGTATCCAGCCTGTGCGAGTCTTTGTCGTCATGCTCTTTTACGGCATGGGGACGGCGGTGCTGAAAAGCTCTTCGGAAACGGGGAGCCTAACCCCAGATAAGGGTTGACGGCAAAAGCAGGACCGGACAACCACGCGGGCAATCAGCCCCGCCTGTGCGGCATCGGCACTAAAATGAGGCTGGAGATCATCGACGACTTTATTGACATCATGAAACAGGAAATTTCAAAATAGTCACCATATAAAAGACAGGCAGAGGCTCCTTCTTCCTGATTTGAAAACTAGAGCAGAAATCTTCTCCTGCTCATATATCGGTAAAATTTTATCGTATATCAATAAATTATTATTGACATTCCCTCGTTGCAAGCATATAATCAATGAGGTTTATATTTACAATATCGGAAAAAGAAGTGATGTTATGAATCAATTTTCTCTGTCAAAATGGCTGAAGTTAATAATTATTGTAGTCGGGCTGTGCGGCCTGTTTGTTTATCTTTGGGTGATACCATCACTGGCGCAAATCATGGCAACAAGCTATCCGGAGTATGCATTTTGCTATTGGCCCTGGTTAATCCTGATATGGTTAACGGCAATACCCTGCTATGTTGTCTTGGCAATTGGATGGAAAGTTTCCGAAAACATAAGAGATGACCGCTCTTTTTCCACAGAAAATGCAAAGCTATTAAAATGGGTTGCCATATTGGCTGCGGCAGACAGCGGATTTTTCTTTGCGATGGGTATAGTGTTTTTGGTTCTCAACATGAACCATCCGGCCATAGTGTTGATCTCCCTGATTGTATTGGTCATTGGAATTGCAATATCCGCAGTCTCGGCAACTCTGTCTCATCTTGTAAAGAAGGCATCCAATCTGCAAGAGCAGAGCGACCTGACGATATAAGGGAGATAGCAATGGATAACGAAATCATTTTCAATATTGATGTCATGCTTGCAAAGCGCAAAATGAGCGTTACGGAATTAGCTGAGCGGGTAGGCATCACTTTGGCAAACATTTCAATTTTAAAAAACGGAAAAGCAAAAGCTATAAGAATTTCCACACTGGCAAAGCTGTGCGCTGCCCTTGACTGCCAGCCCGGTGATATTCTGGAATTCAGGAAAAAGGAGTGACTCCTTAAGACAGAAAACGGTTAGGTGTTTGCTCCATCGAAGCACTGAAAAAGTAACCACAGCAGGTGATATGAAAGGGAACGGTTACGCCTCCTGAACGTACAGAATCTCCCCTGTATTATGATGAAAATGGAGAGTGAATTAATAAGCAGGAAATTATCCTTCCCGTGTGTGATGACCGTAATTTCCTTTGTAATGTTTATCATCGCCTATCTGGTCATCACAATATATACAGTTCGTCCCTATTATCTTACCGGGCTGCTATTTGCAATTCCGTTTCTCATATTCGGGATTATTGCGCTCATTACAGGAAAGCAAAACAAAAAGGCAAAATGGGTGGATATTCTGACCGGGGTGCTGATACCTGTATTTTTATTTGCGGCATGTTTGCTTTTCTATTCAATTTCCATGCACGCTGCGTCAATTAAAATTACCGATGTGCGCTATTACAGCCGCGCCCTTGCACGCTCCTCATACCCCAGATGGGCGCGGGACTTTCACCCTGTTATACGCGCGCTCACTGGGCGCACCAAAAAGGGGCGTACATTTCGCTGTCTTTATAACGAAATGTACACCCCTTATGTACTGTTGAGTGCAACCAGCACAAACGGAAATACCGCATTAGCGGACTTTTGCCGTTCATGCCTCTATTATCGCCGGATACTAATCATCAAGGAGCTCATCGAGAATTTCGCAAGCTGAGCTCACAAATCCGGGACATTTTTTTTCAATAAGCCCCTCTTGGCTGATTTTCATCTTTTCCTCTGGTATAGAGACATCCATCCCCAGCAAATCCTTGCATCTGTGGGCACCGTTTTTCTCCTTGAACTTCCTTAAAAACTCCATGGTTTTTTCGTTGGCAATACCCTTGCCTATACTGTCGTTAGGCTCCGAAAAGCCATACTTTAAGCCGAGAGCCATTATGGCTCCGGTTACGCAGCCGCACATCTCGCCGAGAAGCATACCGCCGCCAAAGCCCGAAGCTATTTTCAAAGCCTCTTCCTCATCCAGCCCCAATTCCTCGGCAGCATGGGAAAAGACTGCCTGAGCGCAGTTATAACCCTGTTCAAATAGCTTCCAGGCCGCCTTTTGGGTAGTCATAACATCCGACATGGAACAGACCTCCACTCAAAAGTAAATTTAGTTGATTTTCATTATTACTATACCATATTCGGCCTTGTTATTGTTATACATAATTTCTGTCAGGGATTTATTTCTTTGAAATTCTTCAATTATCTCAACAGGAACCTTATAATATATCTCACTGTCAGATTTGCTCAGCTGCTCATATCCGCTCAGCTCGCCGGCGGATGTATCGTTTATGACCGCCACACAGTAGTAGGCCTTGCTAAAGCTGTTTGCGGCCCAGATATCCTTTGCGCGCAGATCAATTCCGAACTTTGAGGACGAGGAATAGCTGCTTTTCGGGGTTTCCGTGGGCTCAGTTATTTGGGAAGTCGTTGAAACCGCAGCCTCATCAACCTTCATATTCCCAATACCTTCCACATCATGCTCCTGACCGGCGCCCTCGGGAATAACAGGTGGGACTTCTTCCTCTTCCTTCCGCTGTTCCGGTATGGGAATGCTTTCCTCCAATGCCCCGTCATCGGTTTCCTTCTTCACATCAATATCGATTTTTTCTGCATAATTAAAGGCAGGGGTATTGAAAACCTCCAGCCGAGGATGGGGATCGACCTTATTGAGCACAACGACCGCGTTATACCCGGCGGCCTCCTGCATATCCTTTATTGGCAAAACCCTATTTGCCGCAATTACCATAATAACCACCGCGGCAAAGGATGCGGCAACACGTCCAAAGACGGCAAGCCTGTTCCCTTTCCTCTTTGTCTGCCGCCTGATTTCCCTCATAACACCGGAGACAAGCCCCTGGGGCGGTTCAACCTGCATATCGGAAAGCTCTGCCGAAATTCTTTTAAAAACATCAAGGAGAGAGCTGCATTCAGGGCATGCCAAAAGATGCGCATTGAGTTGCTTTTCATCATGCGCAGATATTTCGCCGTCAACAGCCAGGTTTATAAGCTCATGGTATTTTTTACAACCTGTCATCTGTCTCGCCCTTCCTTCGTTGTTTTAGACGTTTTTTTATTTAAAAAGTTTCCTTTTGAGTTCAGATATTTAGCCAGATTGGAGCGTGCTCTGAATATTCTGGATTTAACCGTGCCAATTTCCAAATTGAGAACCTGGGAAATCTCCGCGTAACTCAGTCCGTTTATTTCCCTCAGGACTAAAACCTGCCTGTGATCTTCAGGAAGTGCCTTGAGCCCTTCGCTTATTGCCTGTTTCAACTCGGCCTGTTCACAAAGAGCCTCAGGCTCCATACTCACATCCGGAATTTCCAGTTCTTTTTCCTCTTTTTCATCATTTATGTAGGCAAGGGGAAAGGTTTTTCGCTTTTTTTCCTTGCGCAAAAAGTCTATACAGAGATTTGTTGCAAGTCTGTAAATCCATACGCCAAAACTGCTGTCTCCCCTGAAGCTCTTTAATGCCTTGAACGCTTTTATAAATGTCTCCTGGGATATATCCCAGGCATCTTCTCTATTACCGACCATTTTAAGAGCGAGGTTATATATTTTCTTTTGATTTTCGTGGACCAATGCTTCAAACTCGTCAATATGTCCATCCAAAACCCGTTTGATTATCTGCATTTCGGTTTCACGAGTCACAGTTTCACCTCAGTTCTCTTTTAATCCCTTCGGTAATTTCCCTTAACTCATCCAGACTCTCGGCCCTGGCAATCCTGGATTTAAATCGGGACGCATTTCTAACCCCTTTCAAATACCAGGCATAGTGTTTTCTTGCCTCCAGGCAGGCTATTCTCTCTCCCTTATACTCGCAGGCCATTTCAAACTGCCGCATTGCCGTCTCGCAGCGCTCGACAACTGGAGGCAGCACAGGCACCTCATCGCCTGAAAGGGCGGCGTCAGCCCTGGAAAACAGCCATGGATTGCCCATTGCGCCCCGGCCTACCATGGCCAGGTCTGCGCCGGTATATTCAAGAATCCTCACGGCGTCCTCCGGCTCAAAAACATCGCCATTTGCCATAACCGGTATATTCACCGCCTGCTTCACCTTTGCTATTATGTCCCAGTCGGCCCTTCCCGAATATAGCTGGACCCTTGTCCTGCCGTGTACGGCCACGGCGCAGGCTCCCATGTCCTGGGCAATGCGGGCAAGTTCCACGGCGTTAACACTGCCCTTATCCCAGCCCTTGCGAATCTTAACGGTTACAGGCACATTGACGGCTTCGACAACAGCCTTGATTATCCTGCCCGCCAGATCAGGGTCACGCATCAAGGCGCAGCCTTCACCGTTTTTAACGATTTTTCCGGTGGGACAGCCCATATTGATGTCCAGTATCTGGCACCCTGATATCTCAACCGCCTTTTCAGCGGCGACAGCCATCACATCAGGCTCACTTCCGAATATTTGAGTCACAAGAGGATAATCCCTCCCGTCAGTCATCAGTAGCTGTCTGGTCTTTTTATCCTGATAAACCAGCGCCTTTGCGCTTATCATTTCCGTGTAGGCAAGGGCCGCGCCCTGCTCTCGGCAAATCTTACGAAATGCCAGGTCCGCTACGCCGGCCATAGGTGCTAAAACCAGCTTTCCGTTGAGAGTGACGTCACCGATTTTTACCATTTCAATTCAAGTCCCACCGGGCAATGATCCGAGCCGTAGATATCACTGTATATCTTCGCCTCATCTATATCCTTATTTAATCTTTTGGAAACAAGGAAATAGTCGATTCTCCATCCCGCGTTGTTTTTTCTGGCATTGAACCTATATGACCACCATGTGTAGGCTCCGGTTACATCCGGATATAAATATCTGAAAGTATCTGTAAACCCAGACTCCAGCAGCCTGCTGAATTTTTCACGCTCTTCATCGGTAAAACCTGCATTTTTCCTGTTTGTCTTCGGGTTTTTCAAATCTATTTCAGTGTGGGCAACATTCAAATCCCCGCAAATAATTACGGGTTTTTCCCTGTCCAGGGCTGTGATATATTCCCTGAAATCATCTTCCCATTTCATCCTATAATCAAGACGCGCCAGCTGCTCCTGGGAGTTGGGGGTGTATACATTGACCAGATAAAAGTCGCCGTAATCCAGGGTAATCACCCGTCCTTCCTGGTCATGTTCTTCTATTCCGATACCGAGGGAGGCCGACAGAGGCTGCTTCTTTGAGAAAACAGCAGTACCTGAATAGCCTTTTTTACGGGCGTAATTCCAAAACTGCACATATTCCGGAAATTCCAGCTCAATCTGTCCCTCCTGCAGCTTGGTCTCCTGAACACAGAATATATCCGCGTCTACATCATCAAAATACTCTAAAAAGCCTTTTTTTACACAAGCTCTCAATCCGTTGACATTCCATGATATAAGCTTCAAACTAACCCTCCTTAATTGGGTTCGGGTTCATTATATTGTTGTGCCCCGCTTTTCACGGCGCGGCATAATCCTGCTTTAAAGAGGCGGTATTTTGTGTGTCTTCCTGCTTTAATCTTGCTACAATGTGAAATATGGGCAAGCCCCGGGCTATAAACTTTGCCTCGTAATCGGTCAAAACTGTACTTACTCCGTTTTCATGCAGGTTTTCAGATACCTCTGTAAGCTCGAACCCATGATTCTTAAACTGATCGGCAGAATATTCAAAAAGACCGGGATTATCCGTTTTAAAGTGCACTTCCCCGCCGGGTCTTAATACCTTACTGTAGCTTAAAAGAAAATTGGGGGAAGTGAGCCTTCTTTTTGCATGCTTCCGGGAAGGCCACGGGTCGCAGAAGTTTAAGTATATCCGCCCTACCTCCCTGCTGTCAAATACATTTTCCATCTCGGCGGCGTCCATGTCTATAAAAAATACGTTTTCTAAAGCAAGCTCCTTTGCCCGCTCCATGGCAACTATCATTGCTTCCCAGACCCGCTCTATGGCGATAAACAAAATATCCGGGTTTGCGGCAGCTGTTTCAACGGTAAATCTCCCTTTTCCACAGCCAATTTCGATATGAATATCCGTAAACCCCGAAAAAGCCGCCTTCCAACCGCCCCTGAGCTCATCCGGGTTTTTGATATGCAAATCCGAGACTCTCTCAATTCTGGCAGGTAGGTTTTTCTTTTTTCTCATCCTCATAATAATGCTCCGTATCTTACTGTTTTCCTATTTAAAAACAGTGGTTTTTGGGCATTTAAGATTTTATCATAAATACCGTTGCTTTTCCAGAACAAAAGGAGACCATAGGGAAAACAACAATGTGTACTAGGATATTGTAAAACTGTTAAATAACTCTTGACATCCCAAACTGCGGTCTGTATAATATCAGACATATACTATGTTCCGCATAGTATTATGCGTCAGGAGGTATGTAAATGGACCCTCAGCTGAAAAGAGGTCTTATCGAGGTGTGCGTACTCAAGGTGCTGAGCGCCGGGGCTTCCTACGGTTATAAAATTATTAAGGATATAAGCCCGATTGTGGAAATATCCGAGTCTACCCTGTATCCAATTCTCAGGAGACTTGAAAACTCAGGGCTTCTGGATGTTTATACAAGGGAGCACAACGGAAGGCTGAGAAAATACTACCGGATAACCGATGCGGGCACCGGCAGGATAGCCGAATTTCTGGACGAGTGGAAAACCGTAATGAACGTATATAATTTCATAAGGGGAGGTATGGGTAATGACAAAATCTGAATTCCTGGCTCAGCTGCGCAGGAGGATATCAAATCAACCCCCGGAGGAGATTGAGCGCTCCATAAGCTATTTTTCCGAGATTATAGACGACAGGATGGAGGACGGAATGGATGAGCAGGAAGCCGTATCCAGCCTGGGCAGTATCGACACCATTGTCAGGGAGATGCTGCCCAACGACAGCGAATTAAAACTGGGCAGCTACCCTGCCCGGGAGGTGTCCTCTGTCAGAATCAGGGACATAAACTGCGCTGTAATACTGGAGTGCTCAGATGGCGACGTGATATCCCTAGACTATTATGAAAACAAGCATAAAAAATACGAAATTTTCTTAAGTCCCGAGGGGGAACTCTCCGTCAGGTCAAAATACAGTAAAATGCGGTTTTTTGGCTTCAATGCGTTCAGACCTTTTGTTCTGAGAATGCCGCGCAGCTACAGGGGCAAAATCTCCCTGGAAACGGGAAACGGTCCCATCAGGGCAAAGGATGTGAATATTGAGGGCAGCTTCTCTGTCAAAACTTCAAACGGCGTCATAGATATCATTGATGTCAGCATTGAGGGCATGGCTGAGATTCGGACCTCAAACGCCCGCATTTATCTGGAAAATCTGACAGCCTCTCACATCAGGGCAAAGACCATGAACGGAAGAATCGATGCCATATCCACCCGAGCCAAAAATACTGTATCGCTGCAGACTATGAACGGTCGGATTCATGTGGAGAGGCTATATGCGGAAAAGGGTATAAGTCTTGTTACATCAAACGCCGGCATCCACGGAACAATCGATGACAACATAAGAACCTTCAGCATTAAGTCCCGGACCATGAACGGCAACAGTACCCTGCCATCGAATATGGACGGCGGCACAAAGGACCTGTCCGTTCACACTATGAACGGCAACATAGATCTCCATTTCCTGAAGTAGAGGAGGCCGGGACTGCCCGGCTAAATATTACAGGCCTTAACGTCTTTACCTGTTAAGTCTGTTCCTGCGTGGGGTCCGGCAGAAAACAGGGCCTGTGCTCCTGCCTTTTTGGCAGTTGCACAGGCCCTGTTTTTGTTTTTCAATGCTCCCCATAGCTCTTATAACTGGGGTATTCCCTTAAAGCCCTGTTCCAGCTCCTCATCACTGGGGACATAGTCCACCAGCTCGTCGTTGATATATTCCTGAAAAGCCATCATGTCAAAATAGCCCGTACCGCTCAGGCCGAATATTATGGTCTTTTTCTCGCCCCTCTCCCTGCATTTAAGCGCCTCGTCAACAGCAACCTTTATCGCGTGGGAGGACTCGGGAGCGGGCAATATCCCCTCTGTTCTGGCAAAGCGGACTGCGGCTTCAAAGCACTCGGTCTGCTTTACTGCCCTGGCCTCATCCAAAAAGCCATCGTGGTAAAGCTGGGACAGGATGGGGCTCATCCCGTGATATCTGAGGCCGCCCGCATGTATGCCGGAGGGTATAAATCCGCTTCCCAATGTATACATCTTGGCCAGTGGCGTCACCTTTCCGGTGTCACAAAAATCATAGGCGAATTTCCCTCTTGTCAAGGTGGGACAGGAGGCAGGCTCCACTGCTATGAAATAGGGAGATTTTTTGCCTGCAAGCCTGTCGGTCATGTATGCGGACATGAGCCCGCCCAGGTTTGAGCCTCCTCCGGCGCAGCCTATCAGTATATCGGGAAATATATCATATTTCTCGGCCGCTATTTTGGTCTCCAGACCTATTATCGACTGGTGCAGCAGCACCTGGTTGAGAACGCTGCCCAGAACATAGCGGGTATTGGGTGTTGTCACAGCAACCTCCACCGCTTCGGATATGGCGCAGCCCAGGCTCCCTGTAGTATCGGGCATTTCCTGCAATATTTTCCTTCCCACTTCGGTGGTGTCTGAAGGGGATGGGATAACCTGAGCTCCGTAGGTTTCCATAACAGCCTTTCTGTAGGGCTTTTTCTCGGCAGAGTTTTTGACCATATACACCTTAAGGTCCAGGCCGAAATACGCGCAGGCCATGGAGAGAGCCGTTCCCCACTGCCCCGCTCCGGTCTCGGTCGTGAGCCCGGTCAGCCCCTGCTTTTTGGCGTAATAGGCCTGGGCCACGGCTGAGTTCAGCTTGTGGCTGCCCGAAGTGTTTGAGCCTTCAAACTTGTAATAAATATGTGCCGGCGTGTCCAGTTCCTTTTCAAGACAGTATGCCCTGACAAGGGGCGAGGGTCTGTACATCTTGTAAAAATCCTGCACTTCTTCGGGAATATCGATAAATCTGTCCTTAGTATTCAGTTCCTGCCTGGCAAGCTCTTCACAGAATATTCCACTGAGCTCCTCTTCTGTCACAGGCTTCAGGGTCCCCGGATTTAAAATCGGAGCGTGATCAGTCTTCATATCCGCGCGAACATTATACCATTGCCGCGGAAGCTCCTCTTCTGAAAGATAGATTTTGTACGGTATCCGACTCATAACAATTCTCCTTTCCATTTTGGGGACAAAAAAACTCCTGTCCCCCTTAAACTGTGCTGGGACAAGAGTGCTCTACTCCTGCGGTGCCACCCGGCTTGGCGCTTTTTTCTGCGCCCACCTCACTGCACACTCCTGAGAAATATACTCATTTATGTGCCGGTTGCCGTAACGGGCAACCACCCCGTCTTACCTACTGGCTTTTATTGGCGTTCGGCTCGCCCTCACGGGTCCATTCACTAAAAACTCAGGTGCCGCATTTCCACCGCCGGCGGCTCTCTTTGACCATTGTTAATAGCTACTTCTCCCGATCATAGGTTTTCGCTTATAATAATTATTGTACATATTAACCTTATAATTGCTATTTGTCAAGTATTTTTTTATTATATTTTATCGAAAACGGACCCTCTGACAGCGCTTTATGTTAACTTTCCATGAATAAAATCAGTTTTTTGATTAACATAACAATTGTTGATAACTCTGTGGAAATTGTGAAAAACCTTTCAAAAACGCGGTTTTAACGCCTTTACTATAATTACATGATATTCATTATCGCTGTATATTGTCCCCCCTTTGGTTACAAATATTTATAAGAAAAAATGTGTATTTATCCCATTGAGCTCTCGCGGCTTTCCGTATTTATTGACCTGCACAAAGGGTTGTGCTATCATTTTTTGTATCATACTGAACTGCGGCTATGTGAAAACCGGGACAAACCGGCAACAGTATTGGCGATGCCCGCCCCCGCTGGGGCGGCAATCATGACTTTTCTGGCCAAATAAATAGAAATAAGGGATTAATATGAAGCTTGGCATAGGCATAGACACCGGCGGGACCTATACGGATGCCGTGATATATGATTTTGACTCAAATTCCGTGCTCTGCTCCGGAAAGGCGCTTACCACGAAGCATGATCTTTCCATAGGCATCGGAAATGCTTTGGATGCTCTTGACCCGGACCTTTTGCACCGGGCAAAGGTCATCTCTCTGTCCACAACCCTGGCCACCAATGCATGCGTAGAGGGCAAGGGGGGCCGGGCAAAGCTCCTTTTCATCGGAATAGACGAGGGAACGATAGAGCGGGTGGGCAAAAGCTATGGGTTCAGAAATAATGGCGAGCTCTATTGCCTGGACGCGGAGGGCAGCTTTGACGGCTCTGTGGTCCCCAGCCCCGACTGGGACAGGCTGCTCTCGGATATTCAGGAGTGGCTGAAGGACGCGGAGGGGTTGGGAATAGTCGAGCGTTATGCGATGAAAAACGGTGCCGCCGCGGAAAAGATGGCTAAAAGGCTGTTTTCTGAGCGATATGATATACCCATCATAATGGGAAGCGAGCTGTTTTCCGGCCTCAACTCGGTCCAGAGGGGAGCAGGCACTCTTCTCAATGCCAGACTGATTCCCATTATTAAGGATTTCCTGTCCTCTATAAAAAAAGCCCTTATCCTGAGAAAAATAAAGGCACCGGTAATAATCGTCAGGAGCGACGGCAGTCTTATGAGCGAGGAATTTTCCGTGCTGCGTCCCGTTGAGACCATTCTTTGCGGGCCGGCTTCCAGCGTAATGGGCGGAATGAAGCTTTCCGGACGCGGCGACTGCGTGATAGTGGATATGGGCGGCACCACTACGGATGTTTCCCTTGTAAAGGACGGTATACCCGTAAAGGCCCACAACGGCATAAGCATAGGAGGCTGGAAAACCTTTGTCAGGGGGGTTTATATAGATACTTTCGGATTGGGCGGTGACAGTGCCATATGGCCCCAATCAAAAAGCCTTGTTATTGACAGCAGGCGCGTGATTCCCATTTCCCTCCTTGTGCAAAACCACCCTGAAATACTGGGCGAGCTTGAAGAGCTGTTGAAAGAAAAGTCAGGACATACCAAACCCATATACGAGTTTTACTGCCTTGTACGTGATATAACGGAAAACGAAGGCTATACCGAAAAGGAGCGGGCATTTTGCAGAGCCCTTAAAAACAGGCCCCTGATCCTCAGGCAGGCCGCAGAGTCAGCGGGTACTGATGTTTACAGACTGGATATGGAGCGGCTGGAGGCAGAAGGTGTGGTGCTCAGAGCCGGGCTAACCCCTACGGACATAATGCATATAAAGGGCGAATTTTCCTCCTATAACACCGAGGGGGCAAGGCTGGCAGCCAGATATGTGCTCAAGTGCCTGGGCCTTGACGACGGCGATGAAGGCGAACTGATGAAGCTGTGCAATATGATATATGACAAGGTCAAGCTGAAGCTTTACTCAAACCTTGTCCGCATATTGCTCAGGGATAAATATCCAGACATAATAAAAGACGGTCCCGATGCCCAGCTGAGCAAGCTGATATCGAAAAGCTGGGAGGACTCAAAGAGCGGAAAAGTTCCGTATTTCTCACAGCTGTTTAAAACGAAGGCGGCCCTTGTGGGCATCGGCGCCCCGACACATATTTTTTTGCCGGATGTGGCAAAGGCCCTGGGAACGGAATGGATCATACCTGAAAACGCCGGTGTTGCCAACGCTGTCGGCGCGATAGTAGGAAATATAACCGTTACCGCCCAAGTGGAGGTGCGCCCCAATTATACACCCGGCGGCATAACAGGCTATACGGTACACAGCGCCTCGACAAATTACACAACAAAGGGGAAAGAGGACGCTTTGGAAATAGCCCTGGAAGAGGCAAAAAAACAGGCCCTTGAGGAGGCAAAAAAGCGGGGCATCGCTGGAGACATAAAGCTGGATACCCGGATAGTTTCAATGACCGGAACCGCCGCTAACGATACGACTCTTGATCTGGGAAATCAGGTCATAGCCACAGCTATCGGCGGGATTATGCTCTAGCTTTTAAAAAATCGGGTATTTATCCATTGCTTAAAATTAGTCACACTACGTGAAAAAACAATTTTCTGATAATGGTATTTCCTGTTGTTTTTTAGCAACGGGCATATGTAAAGACGGTTCTGGATCTCCCTCCCGAGACTCAGAACCGTTGCTTGCTTAAAATATCATTTCCTCTTAAATCCCTTTTCAATCTGGAGCTTTGTCAGGTCCATTGTGACAGGCCTGCCGTGGGGGCAGTATTTGACCTTTCCGGCCATGACCTTCTCAATCAGGCTCCTGCGCTCCAGAGGGTCGGAGGACTTTCCTATCTTTACCGCCGCCTTGCAGGCCATGGTGCTCAGAATCTCGTCCCTCACCCCGAGGCTTCCGGGACGGTCGCCCTGAGAGATGCTTTTGCACAGCTCGCCTAAAAGGGCCGGAAGATCCTCCGTATCCATATCCGCGGGAAGCCGCCTTACCAAAACCGTGCCGCCTCCAAAATCCTCTATCTCAAAACCGAGAGGTTCAAATATGTCGGAACTGTCCAGCAGCAGAGCCGCGTCCTCCCTGCCCACATCAACCGTAACAGGCTCCAGCAAAAACTGGGACATTTCTTCCCTTTGGCCGGATTTTAACCTGTCGAATATCAAGCGCTCATGGGCTGCATGCTTGTCTACAAATATCAGCCGGTCTTCCGTCTCCACTATGATATATCCGGAAAATACCTCGCCGACAATCTTAAAGTCCGGGGTTTCATCCGCCTCAGCTTCCTCAGCGGCAGATGCGCCGCCCAGGGGCAGCCTTTCCTGCACATATTCGACTGCGGGCAATAGAGACTCTTCCTCATGGACCTCGGCCTTTGCAGCCGGGCTCTGGGACGCTTCTCTTAAGGAAGTCTTGGGGGCACAGGGTCTTGCATCTTCAGTCCCCGTTTTCTCTCCCCGCGCTACGGGTACCTCCGGTTCCGCCGTGGGCTTCGCTCCTGAGCCGTATCCGGCAACGGGAGTTTTAAAGACCCGTCCCTTTAAATACTCTTCCGCCGTTAAAGTCCTATAGTCGCCGTTTTGGATCTCGGCCGGTTCCGGTTCATTGATAATATACCTGTCGGGAAGTCCCTGGGCCTCAAGAGCTGATTTTACCGCATAATATACGCAGTTAAAGACCTCCCTCTCATTTAAAAATCTCACTTCGATTTTTGCAGGATGAACATTGACGTCCACAGCGCCAGGCTTTACATTTAAATATAAAACGCAGCCCGGGTATCTTCCGGAGGGAAGATTGTTTTTATATCCCCGCTCCAGGGCAGCCTGAAGAAGCTGGGACTTTACATACCTGCCGTTAACATACATATACTGGGCGCTCCTGTTTCCCCTGGCCGCGTCCGGCGAGGTTATGTACCCGTTTACAGAAACCGTCTCGCCTTCGCTCTCGATATGCATAAGCCCCTTTGAGAAATCTCTTCCCAGAAGGGTATATATACAGGAGCGTATATCCCCATCTCCGGGGGTAACCGCTTCCTCCTTGCCATCTCTTATATATCTGAAAGCCACCTCTGGATGGGACAGGGCAATGCGAAACACGACTGCGGTCACATTGGCGGCCTCGGCACTGTCCTTTTTCATGAATTTCAGCCTGGCAGGAGTGTTAAAGAACAAATCTCTGACAATAACAGTTGTTCCCCGGGGACAGCCCACCGGCGAGGTTTCTGTTATCTCTCCGGCCTCAACGGTCATGGCGGCCCCCTCCGTGCTGTCCTCCTCCCTGGTGAGCAGCTCAATGCGGGAAACCGACGAAATGGCCGCAAGAGCCTCACCCCTGAAGCCCAGGGTATGGATTGCCTCCAGATCCCTCTCTTCTTTCAGCTTGCTGGTGGCATGGCGCAAAAAAGCAAGCCCGGCGTCCTCTTTGGACATACCCGAGCCGTTGTCGCTCACCCTTATATAACTCATGCCGCCGTTTTGTATCTCGATTGTTATTGAGGTAGCCCCGGCGTCAATAGAGTTTTCAACCAGCTCCTTAACAACGGAGCCGGGCCTTTCCACCACCTCACCCGCCGCGATCATATCCGCCAGCTGAGGCGGAAGCATGTGTATTTTCCGCATATTTACCATCCAAACAGTTTGTTATAAGCCTCAGGCGGTACTCAGAGCTTTCACAGTTATCTGTATACTATATCAAGTCCCTTTACCAGCCTGGGGTCACACTCTATTATAGCCTTGTCTCCTGTTGAGCAGTTTATATTGGTAATATCCACGGTAAGAGATGTCAGCCCCACCTGACCTATGGTTTTTGCCCTGACACCGTTTATTCTGATAATGGGAGAGCTGTCATTTTTAAATACTCTGTTCAGCCTGTCCCAAATATTTATACTCTCACCTGCTCCGGCCGCCGACAGGCCCACGCCGTTTGCCCAGCCTGCCGATATTACACCGATTTTTGTATTGTTTCTGAGAGTACGCACGGAGCCATAGCCCACCTTTTCACCTTTGGACATCCAGTCAATTTCCTCAATATCCGCTTCGATATAGCCTACCTTGATTAGCCCGTAATTGCCGCGGCCGGGTATCCTCCCCACTATGGCCGAACCTACACAAACCGCGTCCATCTGCTCAAAGTCATATCTGAAAAGAGCCGCTGAATCCAGGGCATGAATAACTCCCGGGTCATAACCCATATCCGAAATTTTGTTAACAACTCTCTCAAAGCTCTCCAGCTGATTTCTTGTCATGGTTTTGCTTTTCCAGGATGCCGCCAGTCTGGTATACATTCCAGCGATGGCAAGGCCGCCCATATGCTTGTAAAGGTTGGCTATCTTGTCAGTCTCCGAGGGCATGAAGCCGAAGCCTCCAAAACCCGTGTCAATCTCGATTTTTACCTCTATAGCAGTGCGCCTGCTTTCCGCCAGCGCGTTCAGGGCAATTCCCGCATCATAAGAGCCTACTGTGCAGGTTATACTATGGTCAACCAACTTTAAAAGCTCATCTTTATCGGCAGTGGAGCGGAGCATCAAAATCTCCTCATGCTCAAAATTGTTCTCTCTGAGGCGTACCGCGTCGGACACCTCGGAGACCGCGAAGGAATTTATTCCCTCCTCCCTGAGCATGGACGCGGCGGCCAGCAGTCCCATCCCCTGCCCATCGCCGCTGAGATTAGCTATTATCCTGGTATTGTCGGCGCGTCTTTTTACCTCCTGAATATTGTGCTTGACCGCCTGTTTGTCTATTATTAAAGCTTTCACATCATCATTCCTTATCAAGCATCATCGTTTAAAACCAATTATCGTCCAAACCCGGTAAAACTAATCTGAAAACAGGTTTTGACCGGGCATCATAAAAGAGGTAACCAGTTCAAATATTACCTGTAATTATATCACGCAGGGTTTAAATGTGCAAATGTATAGTGTACAATGATATGGTCTAAAAAAAGAAGAAGCTGACCCCTAACTGTGGTAAAATGGTAAGTGCTAACAAACCAATCACAGAAAGGGATAGCTTCTATGAAAAGAATAGCACAAAA
>JAAYOP010000143.1 GCA_012520295.1 Clostridiales bacterium
AAGATAACCTCTGTATTTTTTTGCCTCTTTTGTAACGCGCCACAGGACTTTCAAATACATCATTCCAATCTTTTTTTAAATATTATAGCATGATATTTATGTCCGGTCGATAGGCGAAAAGAGAAAGGAGAAATGCTGTCAAAGCAGTTTTGCAGTATTGAAGCAGAAGTGTTTCACTTTTTTAGCCGCGAATACCACGAATATTATTTACTTTTTTGTTCAATATAATATTGTACGGCGAGTCGAGAAGTAAAAGAGGCGGCCAAAGAGGATGAGCCGCAAATATAAGAAAAAATCAGGGATGTCGTAAGATGTCCCTGATTTTATATCGAATCTTTGTGTATGACAAAGGGGAGAATTAAGCCGGGTACAAAAGGTCAACGGCTAATGCTTTATATACATTTTTCCCAAAACATAGGATACAAAACTTTTGGGCACCAGCCTGTCAAGAAGAACCAGCAGCCTGTATTGGGGGCCGCCGGTATAAAAGGGCTTAAGTTTACCCTTTGTGGCGATTTTATATATCAGGCGCCCCATATACTCCGGGGTCATTCCGTTTTCCTCGTCCCGCTCCATACCGGCAATGGTGCGAGATATGGAACCGCCGTAAATCTCGTCTCCCGCTTCGCTTTTCTTTCTCGCTGAGGTAAAGCCTGTTTTCACATCACCGGGCATAATTGCGCAGACCTGAATATTGCCAAATTTCCCTACTTCATTTCGCAGAGACATGGTGAGGGCATTGATGGCTGATTTTGAAGCCGAATAAAAAGCCTGGAAGGGAAGGGGGAATACTGCGGCCACTGAGCTGATATTGATAATCTTGCCTCCCTTTTGGCGCATTATTCCCAGCGCGCATTTTATACAGCGCACCGTGCCGAAGAAGTTTACATCCATCTGATATTGAGCGTCCGACAGATCTGTGAATTCAATGGCACCGGATATTCCGGAGCCGGCATTGTTTATCAGTATATCGATTGCGCCTGCTTCGGAACCAATTTTTTCAAAGGCTGAAATGACGGATTTTTCATCTGTCAGGTCGGTGCTTATGTATTTAACGCCTGCAAGGTCCCCTGCTTTACGGCTGAGCCCATATACCGTATAGCCGGCTTCAAGGAAGCTTTTTGCCGCATGATAGCCGATACCGGCGGAGGCTCCGGTAATCACAACGGTCTTTTTCATTTCTTGTTTATCACCGAATGGATAATATCCATAGCTTCATCCAGCAGGGAATAGGTGTGCGTAGCCATCAGGCTGATTCTGAGCAGGCATTCACCGGCAGGGGCAGCTGGCGGGAGAACCGGATTGAGGTAGACACCGGCCTCGTAAATCTCTTTGGCTTTAATGAGAGTAGTCTCAAAATCATATGTGTAGAAGGGAATTATGGGCGTGGAGTATATGGACTCTCTGACCGGGATCCCTCTCTCTTTGAGTCCGTTTCTCATATAGACAGCCAAGTCCGTGAGCCTGGAAACAAGCTCGGGCTTCTTCTTTATAACCCGCAGCGCAGCCAGGGCGGCGGCACATGACGCAGGCGGGATTGAGGCGGCAAATATGAACGGTCTCGAATTGTGTTTGACATATTCAACAATATATTTGTCCGCCGCCATAAAGCCGCCGAGGCTTGCCAGGGATTTGCTGAAGGTGCTCATTATAATGTCGGTCTCCTCCGTCAGACCAAAGTGATCTGCCGTTCCCCGTCCGCCATTGCCGAGCACGCCGAATCCATGGGCATCGTCCACCATTGTGGCGGCGTTATATTTCTTTGCCAGCTCAATTATTTTTGGCAGATTGCAGATATCTCCGCTCATGCTGAATACGCCGTCTGTTACAATGAGTTTGCCGGCGTCCAGCGGGAGCTTTGCCAGGCAGCGCTCCAAATCCTCCATATCATTGTGCTTGTACCGGACAGTTTTACCGAAGCTGAGTCTGCAGGCATCATATATGCTGGCATGGTTTTCCCTGTCGCTTAAAATATAGTCGTGCCGGCCCACAACAGTGCTGATAATGCCGAGATTTGACTGGAAGCCCGAGGGAAATGTGCAGACAGCTTCCTTGCCGACAAATTCCGCCAGCTCTTCTTCAAGCTGTATGTGCATATCCAGAGTGCCATTTAAAAACCGGGAGCCGGAGCAGCCCGTGCCGTATTTTTCAATGGCTTTTATAGCGGCTTCCATAACCTCAGGATGAACAGTGAGTCCAAGATAATTGTTGGAGCCCAGCATAATCCGGCGCTTGCCTTCCATTACGACCTCTACATCCTGCCGGGACTCCAGCTTGTGGAAATATGGGTATATACCCCTTTTTTTTGTTTCCTCTACGATAGTAAAATCCGCGCATTTCTGAAAAATTCCCATTTACACAATCCTCCAATAGAATTGATGGCTTGCCAGTAAGCAATCTATCCGAAAATATTCCTGCACGTTAACCGGCTATAAGGTTATAAAGACATACTATTTTTATTATTTTGTGTAAGTATATCACAAAACATTTGAAAGGTAAATAAAACTTTATAGAGGCGAGGCATAACGGGTACTGTTTCTTGTATTCTGGCGGTTTTAGGATATAATGGTATATATCTGTTGGGGGCAAAAAAGTTCAGGGATGGCTACGAAAGGTGACAGGTATATGCAGCTTAAAAAGAACGAAGTAAGAACAGTAACAATAGAGGGAGTCAACAGTCAGGGAGCCGGCGTGGCCCGTATTGACGGAAGAGCGGTTTTCGTGGCGGGAGCGCTGCCGGGCGAGCGCTGCGAAATCAAGCTGCTCAAAGTATCCAAAACAGCAGTCTATGCCAAGGTTCTCAGAATAATCGAGCCGTCCGAACACAGAATTGAGCCCGAATGCTCATATTTTCCAAAGTGCGGAGGCTGCGATTTTCTGCATGTTGATTACGATAAGGAACTGGATATAAAGAAGGACAGGGTGAATGACGCCCTCCGGAGGATAGGCGGCCTTAATATTTCGGTCACTGAAATCATAGGCGCGCCGTCAAGGCAGAGATACAGAAACAAGGCGATATTCGCGGTATCAAAAGAAAATGGCAGGACTGTAACAGGCTTTTATAGGCCCAGAAGTCATAAGGTGATACCGGTTGAATCCTGCCTTATTCAGAGCAGGGAGGCAGACGAGGCAGCCATAGCCATAAGAGAGTGGATGGACAGGTATTCCGTCAGCTTCTATAACGAGGCTGACGAAATGGGGCTCATCAGGAATATATTTGTAAGGACGGCCTTTTCCACCGGCATGACCATGGTATGTATAATCTCAAACGGGGACATACCCAGAAAGAGTGAGCTTGTAGACTTGATAAGGGAGCGGCTTCCTTCAGTGGTCTCCATAATTCTGAACATAAATAAAAGCCGGGGAAATGTGGTGCTCTCCGGCTCGTTTACCACCCTGTGGGGGTCGGATTATGTTGAGGATATACTGCATGGAATGAGGTTCAGGCTGTCCCCCCTGTCATTCTATCAGATAAACAGCCACCAAGTAGAAAAGCTTTACAGCAAAGCACTGGAATATGCAGGATTAACAGGAAAAGAGAAAGTACTGGACCTTTACTGCGGTACAGGCACAATAGGCCTGTGCGCAGCCCCAAAAGCGGAAAAAGTCATTGGTGTTGAGATGGTGGAGGCGGCAGTTTCCGATGCAAAAGTAAACGCTGAGCTCAATAGTATCAAAAACGCCGAGTTTATCTGCGCGGATGCAGGAGAAGCGGCAAAAATTTTAGCCCGGCGGGGGTTTCGTCCTGATGTGGTTTTCCTGGACCCGCCCCGCAAAGGCCTGGCCGCTGAGGTTATAGGCATAGTATCTGAAATGTCACCCCGGCGCATAGTATATGTTTCCTGCGACCCCGCCACCCTGGCCCGGGACCTGAAGCTCTTTGACGAGCGGGGATACAAAGCAATTGAAGCCACAGCCGTAGATATGTTCCCAGGCACTCAACACGTTGAGTGCGTGACATTGATGTCAAGGGTAAAAAATCAAGTGTAAAAAAGGCCTTGATATAAGGGGATTTCGAGGTTTCCACCTCGAAAAACACTGCATATAAATTAACTGATTTTCACTTCA
>JAAYOP010000012.1 GCA_012520295.1 Clostridiales bacterium
AATAGGAATTAGTTTCCAGCAAATACATTTTACCGCACCACATATTGCACAGATTATCAATAACGCACCGTAGGGGGCGGCATCCCTGACGCCCCGCATATAGGGATGCAACGCATGCCTATATATCCCGTATGAACTGCCACATATACAATGGTCACCATAAACATCCCTGCGCATTTCGATATATGCCATGGGAACGCTTTCTGCGTATTCGGTAGTCACTGTATGCAATTTGATACGGTGCAAACGGTTCAGTACTCTGCCTCCGGGGCGTCTGGGAAGCCGCCCCCTACGGGCCGTGTTCAAAAACTCTGCTTTGCGTCGCATATGGTATTTTGCAAATATAGCATCATGTTCAAAAACATGTAAGACATGCCCATATGTTCCGAAACACTATATACCATATTCGCACCGATTTTCATATATTCGTAGGGGGCGGCATCCCTGACGCCCCGCGTATGGGCATGCAACGCATGCCCATACATCTCGGATGAACTACCCACATATGCAATGATTTCCATAAACAACGCTGTGTGTTCCGATGTATGACTTGGGAACGCCTTCTGCGTATTCGGTAGTCACTGCATGCAATTTGATACGGTACAAACGGTTTAGTACTCTGCCTCCGGGGCGTCTGGGAAGCCGCCCCCTACGAGCCGTTTTAAAAACAATACGTTATCCTTCATACATGCCAACTATGGCCGACAATAATATTTATCTTCAGCCCATTTTGCGGGATTGCTTTCAATATATTGCCTCCGGCTCAGATAGTCTTCGTGATTTCTGATAATATGGTCATAGTATCCTCTCTGCCAGAGCACAGTTTTGCTCATTTTATTGGTATGTCTTTTAAGTGAAGAAACAAATTTCGGGACCAGCGCTCCCGCGGGAGATTGACTGCCGTCTTCACTGTTTTCTATCACCAAAATTACGTGTAAATGATTTGGCATAATGATATAACAATCAATTGAAAAATGCTCGTTATTCTTATCAAGCCAATCAAGGGTTTTTTCTATCAGCAAACCGTATTCGGATAGCTCTGTCTGCGGGGAGTGAATACCTGAAATACGCGAAAAAATACATAGATTATCCTTTGAACAGATTGTAAGATAATACATCCCGCTCTTGCTATAATCATAGTTCTCCAACCGCATTCGTTTTCGTTTGGGGCGCCGCATAATAAAACTCCTTTTCTCACCAGCACCGACTTTCATATATTCGTAGGGGGCGGCATCCCTGACGCCCCGCGTATGGGCATGCAACGCATGCCTATATATCCCGTATGAACTGCCACATATACAATGATTTCCATAAACAACGCTGTGTGTTCCGATGTATGACTTGGGAACGCTTTCTGCGTATTCGGTAGTCACTGCATGCAATTTGATACGGTACAAACGGTTCAGTACTCTGCCTCCGGGGCGTCTGGGAAGCCGCCCCCTACGGGCCGTGTTCAAAAACTCTGCTTTGTGGCGCATGTGGCATTTTGCAAACGGGGCGTTAAGGCATTGAAAATGCCTTATGAAGCCCTGTATACGAAAAGCACTGCGTGGGCTTCGGGGCTCTGTAAACGATGGCAACGCCGGTTTCCGTACACACTGCCTTTATGAAAACAAAAACCTTTATCGCCCATTCAACACACTCATATATGCCCTTGTGTTTTCTTCGAATGCTATGGGCAATGTATAGTTCATCGCGCTTTTTCTGGCGGATTGGCCCAGGGCCTTTGATTTGTCCGGGCTTATTATCGCGTCCATAATCATCCGGGCGAGTCCTTCCGGGTTGCCGGGTGGGTACAGGCGTCCATTGACCCCGTGCTCGATTAAATCCGTGTGGCCGCGAATTTTGCTTGCCACCACGGGCAGGGCGCACAGCTGGGCTTCGATAATATTAAAGGGCATACCCTCGCTTATGGACGAGCTTACGGCCAGGTCGCATACCTTATATATATCCTCCATGTGGTCCTGCCAGCCGAGAAATCGAATGTTTTCAGTCAGGCCAAGCCTTTCCGCCTCGGCCTCAATATAATCCTGCAGCGCCCCGCTGCCACACAGGAGCAGCAGAACCTCCGGGTGCTCCGATACAACGGCCTTCAAGGCCCGGATGAGCTCAATATGGTTTTTCCGCTTTGAGAACTCGGCCGCGTAGACTAAAACAAAGGCCATCTCCGGTATTGAAAGCCTCTTCCGCCAGGACCTACTCTCTGCCTCGCCAGCGGGCTTAAACCGCTCCGGGTCAACGCCCATGCCGGCCACCTTGATTACCGAGCCGCCCTTTCTAACGAGCCTTCGCGCAGTTTCAGTATCCTCCTCATTCATAGTGATTAGGCAGTCGGTTACACCCCGCAGCATATACTCCGGTATATAGCAGGAGAGCTTTTTTAGAAGGCCGCAGCCCCTATAAAAAAGATATCCGTGCACAGTATGGATAACCCTGGTCCTTCCCTTACCGGCCAGAACCACGCCCAGGCGGCAGACGGCCCCGGCGAGGGCGGTATGGGTGAGGATGAGCTCATATCTGTTTGCACGGATAATATTTTGCAGCATAAGGGCCGCTTTAATATTATTGACTGAAAGAAAGCTTTTTGTGACAGGGATGCTGTGGACTATATCCGCGTGCTCTATGGCCGCGTTGCCGGGGACGGCAACATGAGTCTCAAAACCCTGCTTTTTAAAAAACTCCAAATACGGCAAGTGGAAATTCTTAATATGCGTGGATGTGGAGGCGCATATGAGTACCTTTGGCATCAGACAGTCTCCTCCCGCCTGCTGTCCTTTTTGACGGCTTCCTTTGATGACTTGACCCCCTCGGCGTATTCCTTTGTCAGGACAACGCGCAGCGTTTCGATGATTATCTTGATATCCAGACTCAGGGAGTAGTTTTGTATATAGGTGAGGTCCAGCTTAATCCTCTCCTCCGGCGTTGTGTTATATTTGCCCATCACATGGGCAAGTCCGGTGATGCCGGCCCGCACCTTTTCCCGGTATTGGTATTCCGGAAGGGTCTCAAGATACATATTTATAAAGTGCTCCCTCTCAGGGCGGGGGCCCACGAGGGACATATCTCCAATTAAAACATTCCAAAGTTGGGGAAGCTCATCGAGCCTGGTCTGCCGCAGCTTTTTACCGGCCTTTGTAATCCTGGGGTCATCCTTCAGGGCCAGTGTGGGGCCGGTCAGCTTTTCCGCGTCCGGTATCATGGTCCTGAATTTATACAGTCGGAAAATCCTCCCGTCACGGGTGACCCTGTTTTGCGAATACAGGGCGGGGCCCCCATCGCGTTTTACAATCAGGGCCAGGACGAGCATAAGGGGGCTGAGCACAATGAGCCCAAGGGCCGAAACGGCAATATCGATGGCCCTCTTGACAATTTTCTGGTTTAGCGTCAAGCCAATCGACTTTATTTTATATGCCATAATGTCGTCAAACTGAATAAGGGTGGCATTATTGACAATGAGCTCATATACATCGGGGACGATTATAAGGTCCTTTTGCAGGTCCCAGCATTCCAGGGCAAGCTCATTCTTTTTTTCAAGAGGCGCGCTGACCAGCACGACGGCCTCATGGGAATTCAGGACAGAGTGGATTTTGTCCTCGTCATAGGCACAGACCGTGTTTACCCGGTTCGTGAAGGACCGGCTGTTAATCTTCCCGGCAATCTCCCAGCCCCGCTTTTCGTCTTCACATATGACCACCGTGGAAGCGGGCGGATTAAAGCGAACCCAAAGGCGGTGGAAAATCAGGATCCACAGCGCCATGCACAGGCACTCCAATGTGATTATTATTAGCAGTGTCGTCACCTGTATGTAGTATAAGACCTCGAAAAAGGGTAGCGCCATCATAAAGACATTTATCATTATGATGGATATAAACATGGAAAACGCCAGATGGTGCATCCTTCTGGTCAGGTCAAAGGCGGAGTTGAAATACATTGTGGCCACCGTGAAGATGATAAACCAGGGCAGGCACTGCCGGAAGTTGACCCTGTCGGGCATTGCCCAAAAATACTGCTCCACATATGTACCGGCTATGAAGGCCGCCATCATCAGAAGAACCGCGCATCCTTCGGCAATGCCCCAGAAGTGCAGAGGCTTTTTAGATGAGTTTTTCATTTTCAACCTCCGTTCCCGTGAAGCGGCGTAACCTTATAGAGCTATGACTGTTCGTGGCCATAAGGAAGATATACAATATCAGATAAGCACAAATCAAAACAGCTTTTCAATGGTAAAATAAACATCCTCGCTGTAATTATCCGTCTCAACGGTATATGTAGCCTGCAGTTGTGAGGGATCGAAAACAAATGTCTCAAAGCAACCCGTTTCCTGGTTATACTCGCACCCGAGCTGGGTCCGGTCCTGGAATACCCGGCATGGGGCGTCCTCATTCTGGTAGATTCTGATGACGTAGACCTCTGTATCGGAGAGGAGCATCGTCAACTTCCAGCGGGCGCTCTGGCCGGAAATACTGTCAACCAAATCTGATACCCCGTCCATATTCAGGTCATACATTTTCCTGGAATCGGCCAGTATCATACTGTTTGATTCCAGCATCTGCGCCTTCATGGACACAAAGGACGCAAAGGAAGGCTCGATGGCCTTTGGCAGAGAGACGTTGAGCTCCTGCAGATATGAACACAGGGAGCCGACCGAAGCCGTTATTATCTCTTTGCTTTCGGGGCTTTCCATTCTCATCTTGTTAAGTGCGGAGGAATAGAGAGCGAACACTTTGTCCCAGGACTCGGCGTCAACGCGCTTTTTGCGGATATATTCTTCCGCAGCCTCAACACCCTTTTCAATATCGGGCTCCTGCTTGAGCAGGTGGAACTGGGCCAGGTAATAGAGGGAGTCGGTGCTCAGCCTCCCCTTTTCGAGGGAAGCAAGGTATTTGCTTTGCCTGGAAGTAACAAGGCTTGAATTTGTGCCGTCCATAGTGCTTATCAGGTATGATATTTTATAGTCTTCACTGTTAAAGGGGTCAATAATAGCGGCTTTCTCCAGAGTTTTCAGCGTAGGACTCTTGGATACCATATCGATTGCCGAAAATCTTCCGATTGCCAGGGCAGCAGCAAAAATCGCAAGGAGCACAAAGGCGGGTACCGCGGCATAGTTCAGCTTTTTGGGCAGTTTGATGTTCTCAGCGCCGCGGGCCGCTACCAGGGCAAAGAGAATTGACACCAGCAGCCTGTAGGAGGGCATCATAAAGTCCACCTCCAGCAGCGCGTGCAGGAAAACCACCAGCATGCAGCCCAGCAAAAGGGGATATATATTGTCCTCCTCGTCCGAATTGCGCAGTCTGAACACCCCTCTGAATACAAATACCGTCAGCGCCAGGAAGAGAAGAAGGCCAATCAGTCCGCCGTCGATAAACCTCTGGATATATTCATTGTGAGGATGGCGCGTCACATAGTGATAGTCCGCGGCTCCGAAGAGGCCGCCCTCGAAGGCTCCGCCCCCCTGCCCTATAATCGGTGAGTCCATGCCCAGCCGTATGCCGTCCCGGAAGAATATGAAGCGCTGGATAGCGTTGTCATTCACCCACAGACCCTGCAGGCGGTTGACAATGAACTCGGGAATGAATATATAGTGCAGGGCCAGCTTTTTTGAGGTGCCCTCGCCTGATATTATCGCCTCGGTTATTTTCACCGGTGCGTTTGCCCTGAAGCTGAAAAACACGGCTGCCGAATCCTTGGGGACCGTAAACTCCACAGCCTGTCCAGACCGGAGAACTCCGCTTTTCAGAGCCGTGTTCTCCTTTAGAGCTGCCTGGGCATAGCTCATGGAGGTTATTGACACGGATACGGAAGCATCCTCTCCGGCACCGTCCAATAAAGCCTCCAGAGTATACGTCCCCTCGTCCAGCGCCACGGCCCGGCGGAAGGAACCGCCTTTAGCCAGGGAAACGGGCCCCTTGGCCACATAAGCCACCGCAAAGAGCAGTATAGCCGCCGCCACGGCTATGATTACCGGCGCTTTTTTGATTTTCACGCCAAGCTTTATGACGGGCAGCTTCAAGGGCTTCAGGTATGTATAAAGCCCGGCAAAGAGGGCGCTGAGTATTATAACCGACAATACGGGCAGAACGCTCTTGTTCCTGAGGGCAAACACCGCAAAAGCCTCCAGCAGCGCGGCTATGAGGCAGACAATGTTTTTCAAGACGAGCTTGGCCCGCATTTCCTTCTTAACAAATATCAACAATCCGAACAGGGCCGCTATATAGACGAGTATCGTTCCCATACTGAAGCACAGGACGAATATGGCGGCGCAAATCAGGGCGAAAAATGTGAAAAGGAAGCTTGTCCCCGACCTGTCGCCCCGGGTCCCGCAGTGCCACAGTGAGAGGAACATGCCGAACAGGGCAATGGGGGCGTATACATTGGGGTTACCAAGAACGGTTATAACGCGGGTATTGGTCTCAAA
>JAAYOP010000144.1 GCA_012520295.1 Clostridiales bacterium
TGCTATTCCTCCTTTATTTTTGCCAATTATAATTTTACACTAAGGGCTTTATGGTCTCTTCAAGGATTTTATTCGGGGTTTCTCACATAAAAACCATGCCCGTCTCATATTCTCTCACTAGACAAGTATTACTGCATGGGGATGTTGCTCCTTGGAAGTAGTATTTGATATGTTCAGGGAGGGATATGCTTTGAAAAAAGCGATTATCTGCGTTTTGCTTGCAGCTCTGCTGCTTGGCGGCACCGCAAATGCTGACGAAGTCTTTGATTTCAGCATTATGGAAGAGATGTATGACCTCAGCCAATGGGAAGAAGTCTTTGATGAAAACGAGTGGGAAGAGGTTCCCGCGATAGCCTCGGTAAACGATTTGCGCATTAACGTCCCGTCGGCAATCCTGATGGAGAAGGAAACGGGTACCATAATATTTGAGCATAACGCCCATGAAAGACTAGCCCCTGCCAGTGTTACAAAGATCATGACCATGCTGCTGGTGGTGGAGGCTTTGGAAAACGGGAGCATAAAACTCTCAGACAAGGTGACAACCAGCGCCCACGCGGCGTCTATGGGCGGCTCCCAGATATATCTGGAGGAAGGCGAGCAGATGACCGTGGAGGATATGCTCAAGTCGGTGGCAATTGCCTCTGCCAATGATGCCTCCGTGGCCCTGGCCGAGCATATAGCAGGCAGTGAGGAGGCCTTTGTCAGGAGAATGAATGACAGGGCCCGGGAGCTTGGGATGGAGCACACCGTCTTTTCAAACTCCACGGGGCTTCCCACAGAAGGGGAGCATCTTACCTGCGCGTATGATATAGCCCTCATGTCCAGGGAACTTATAAGCCATGATATTATTAAAAAATATACCACAATATGGATGGACACTGTAAGAAACGGTGAATTCGGACTGGGAAACACAAATAAGCTTGTCCGTTTTTACAAGGGAGCTACCGGGCTGAAAACAGGCTTCACCAGAGAGGCCATGTACTGCCTGGCGGCTACCGCGGAGCGGGATGGGGTTGAATACATAGCCGTGGTTATGCATGCGGAAACCTCGGATATACGCTTTGAGAGTGCCAAGGCACTGCTCAATCACGCCTTTTCCACATATACCCTTGTGGATGTGGTGCCGCCGGAGGCCCTGGCCCCCATACCTGTTGTCCTGGGAGAGGTGAAGTATATGCAGCCTGTTTTAAAGGAAAACCGGAAACTTTTAATTGAAAAAATGAAGGTTTCCCAGCTTGTAAAACAGGTGGAGCTTGTAGAAAGCATTGAGGCTCCTGTAGCCGCCGGACAGGAGCTGGGTAAGCTTACTATAAGGGATGGGGAGCAAAATGAGCTGGCAGTAGTACCCATAGTTTCAGACAATCAAATAAAAAGACTCAGCTGGGGACAGATATTTTTTAAATATCTGAGAATATTATTCCTGGGAGACTTGTAAGAACACAGGTTTTGGGATAAGATTATTATGCTCCGGTATATGATGGTATATAGGTATATACAAGAAGATACATATATCTGCCGGCGCGGTGCGGATAATTATAGAAAGGAGAAGGATTTATCCCGGATAATATGGATAAATCACCATCCTGTACCATGATAGAAACCCAACTTTCAGGAATATACCCGTTTATAGAAAAAGATGAACTGGAGAGCAAGTGGATGCCGAAGGCATATGATGCCCATATGCTGCTGGAAAAGGGAGAAGGCCCAGCCAGGAATACGACAGGGTGGCTCAGGCTGCCCTGGGAGCTTGAAGCTTCCGGACTCTCGGAGATAAAGGAGACAGCGGCCCGCATAAATGAAACCTCGGATATTCTCCTTGTAATAGGCATAGGAGGCTCCTATCTCGGAGCTAAAGCAGTCATAGAGCTCCTGGCACCCGATTCGGGGGGCGGACTCAACAGGACAAAGGTAATATTTGCAGGAACCGGGCTTTCAGGTGCTCATACGCAAAGGATTATGAAAAGCCTTGAGGGAAAGGATTTTTCCATAAATATAATATCCAAATCAGGCACTACTACAGAACCCTCCGTAGCCTTTCGAATATTTTACGGGCTTCTTTCGGAAAGATACGGGAATAAAGCTACACAGAGAGTTTATTCCACGACAGACGCCAATTCGGGGGCATTGCTCAAGCTTTCAAGGGAAAAGGGATTTAAAACGTTTTATATTCCGGGAGATATCGGAGGAAGATATTCCGTGCTCACACCTGTGGGGCTGCTGCCGATAGCCTGTGCGGGAATAGATATAGACGCTCTGGTGGAAGGTGCCTGCCTTGCCGGTAAAGAGTACTCGGTTAAAGCACCGGAAAACCCCGTATGGCAATATGCCTGTGCCCGCCAGGCCCTGTACGATGCCGGAAAAAAGATTGAAATACTCTCAGCGTGGTCTCCCGAATACAGGTATTTCGGAGAGTGGTGGAAGCAACTTTTTGGCGAGAGCGAAGGAAAGGACTTAAGGGGGATATTGCCCGTATACCTGGAGATGACAGCAGATCTCCATTCCATGGGCCAGTATGTTCAGCAGGGCGAGAGGATGATGTTTGAAACATTTATCTGGACGGAGACGGAGGACGAGGGTGTTATCATCCCTTACGACGACGAAAATCTGGATGGTCTGAACTATCTTGCTGGAAAGAGTGTTGATTATGTAAACCTCAACGCCATGGCGGGAACAAAGGAAGCCCACATGGACGGCGGTGTGCCCTGTATAGAATTAAGGACTGGAGTTGTTAATGCAAGGTGCCTTGGCGCTTTGCTTTATTTTTTTCAGCTGTCCTGTGCCATATCCGGACTTATTGGAGGAATTAATCCCTTCAATCAGCCGGGAGTGGAGGCATATAAGAAGAATATGTTCAGGCTCCTGGGAAAGACCTGATTTTGGTCTCAGGAACTGGGCTAAAATATTAAACGATAAATCCGATTAGTGTTGAAGTTAAATAGAGTAAATGTTAGAATAAAATCAACAAAACTTTAAGGAGCGTGGTTGAAATGGTTAAGGTAATTATGGGGCTCAAGGGCTCAGGCAAAACCAAGCAGCTGGTAGAACTGGTCAAAAAGGCTGTCAATGAGGAGAGCGGGGATGTGGTTTGTTTGGAAAAGTCCCCAAAGCTGACCTTTGATATCCCCTACAGAGCGCGACTCATCTACGCAAATAACTATGGTTTTGGTTCATATGAATTTATTAAAGGCTTTATAAGCGGCATCAACGCGGCAAATTACGATGTAACTCACATCTTTATAGATGGTTTATATAAAATGGTGGACGATACCAGCATTGAGGAAACAGAAAGCTTTCTGAACTGGCTCGAAGAATTTGGCAAGCGGGAAAACATAAAATTTACACTGACAATCAGTGCGGATGTCAATACGGCTACAGAAGGAATGCGTAAATATTTCTAGTGTGAGGCCAATAAAGCGGCGGCAGAAACTATAAGCCGGCCTGCTGTCCACAGGCCGGCCTTTAATTCTGGATATAATAAGGAGAGACAAAAGGAGAGACAAATGATAAAACTTATCGACTCCATACTTAAAAAGCTGGATTCAGGCAGCGCAATGGTCCTTGTCAGCATTATAGCCAGCAGTGGCTCTACGCCGAGAGGAGCGGGAGCGACCATGGCCGTTTTTGAGGATGGCAGCTCCTTGGGAACCATCGGCGGGGGTGCCGTGGAATACGAAGCTCAGAAGCAGGCAAAGGATATAATTAAAGAAAAAACCTCAAAAATGGCCAGCTACCGTCTGGCTCCCAACGATGTGGCGGACCTGGGAATGATTTGTGGAGGGGATGTGACTGTCTATTACCATTATGTAGGGGCAGGAGACGAAAAGGGAAGGGCGCTTTTTGCCCATATTAAAAACGCATTTGCGAAGGATGAGAGCTCCTGGCTAGTCAGGCGCTTTGAAAATGATGTCCTGACCGGCATGGGAGTATATGACGGAGACGGGCTTCACTATATGGAGACAGACATTGATCTGAAGCCCTATCTGACCAGCCAGGCTGAAAAGGTTCCCGGTGAGCCCTTCTTCTATATAGAGCCTTTGAAGCTGGCAGGCAAGGTATATATATTCGGCGGGGGCCATGTGGCCCAGGAGCTTGTTCCCGTTTTGTCACATGTAGAATTTGAGACAGTCGTATTCGAGGACAGGGAGAATTTCGCGAGAAAGTCTCTTTTTAAAGGAGTTTCCGATGTAATCCTGGGAGATTTCTCCCGTTTTTCAGATTATATAGAAGTGAAGCCCGAGGACTATATAATTATTATGACCAGAGGACATCAGGCAGATTATACAGTGCTGGGACAAGCCTTGAGAACACAGGCGTCATATATAGGATGCATAGGCAGCAGCAGAAAGACGGAGGCGATAAAGAAGCGTCTTATTGAGGAAGAGGGCATTGAAAAGGAAGCTTTCCAGCGCCTGTTCAGCCCAATCGGCCTGGAAATTATGGCGGAAACCCCTGCCGAGATTGCTGTCAGCATAGCTGCCCAGCTCATTATGCACAGAGCAAAAACGCGGGGAGGCAAGTGACCATATCGGGGGCGCTGCCCGTATGTGCTATGAAGCACCCCCTTGATATTTAAGGAGATTTACGCAGTCTTTTATATTCCGATCTACAGGGTCATATGCTATTATCTTTATAGGTTATTTAATGGACGTGTCTCTTAGGTTTTGAAAAAACCTAAGAGACACGTCTTTCGATTCCCGGAGAACTAGTCTAAAACTCGTTTAGCTTTTCCTTCATTAAGCTCCGGCTCAACATAGGAAAGAAATTCCTCCAGCTTCATCTGTCCGAGCTTGCCGTTTTTTCTTGAGCGGACGAAAAAGGCGGAGGCTTCCATATCCCGGTCGCCTGCAACAAATACATATGGTATCATCTCCAGGGAAAAACCCTTTATTTTATCACGCATATCCATATCGCCGTTATTTACCTCGGCACGGATACCATTGTCCATAAGTTTATTTTTAAGCCGCCTGCAGTAGTCGCTGTGAGATGGCCTGACCGGGACTATGCCCACCTGAACCGGAGCCAGCCAGAAGAGGAAGTCTCCTTTGTGGTGTTCTGTGAGCAGCGCCATGAAGCGCTCAATGCTGCCGAACAGGGCTCTGTGTATCATATAGGGAGTGCGGAATTGCCCGTCCCTATCCATGTATGACATACCGAACCTGCCGGGCAGATTGAAATCAAGCTGGATTGTGGAGCACTGAACATCCCGTCCCAGGGAGTCCAGGAGCTTGATATCTATTTTAGGCCCGTAAAACGCACCGCCGCCCTCGTCGATATCATAGCTGAGGCCAAGATTGCGCACCGCCTTTTTCAGTATATTTATTGCGACTTCCCATTGTTCATTTGAGCCAATAGCCTTCTTTTCAGGTCTTGTGGAGATATATATGGAGCTACCGGACAGTCCGAAGGAGGACAGGGTATGAAGGGACAGCTTCAGAGTATTTGTCAGCTCCATTTCTATCTGCTCGGGAGAGCAGAATATATGAGCATCGTCCTGAGTAAATCCCCGAACCCGCGTAAGGCCGTGCAGAGTGCCGGACATTTCATATCGGTATACTGTGCCGTATTCGGCATACCTAATGGGAAGATCCCGGTAGGAACGGGGCTCACTGTTATAGATTGAGATGTGGAAGGGACAATTCATGGGCTTTAAATAGTATTTTTCATTGTCGATTTCCAGTGGGCTGTACATATCCTCTGAAAAATTCTCCAGATGTCCGGATATTTCCCACAGCCTGGCCTTACCGATATGGGGAGTGAAAACCCAGCTGTAGCCGTTTGAAATATTCATCTGCTGCTGATACTGCTCCAGCAGCACCCTGACCATTGCTCCCTTGGGATGCCACAGCACAAGTCCCTGGCCGATGGCCCCGGAACCCGAAAACAGGGACAGCTGTGCACCTATTTTTCTGTGGTCGGCTTCCGATGCCAGTTTCATTTGCTCCTTATGCTCTCTGAGCTCCCTGTCCGTGGCAAAGGCTAAGACATATATCCTTTGAAAAAACTTCCCGGGGATATCTTCTTCGCTGTGGATTCCCGAAAAGCTGTGAAGCTCAAATACACAGGGCTCTGCAGGCGCCTTCATATTTGCTTTGATTTTCTCAAAGCCCTCCGGGCTGACGGGACTGGGAAGCAGAAAGTTGCAGTAAAAGCCCGTAACCGTCATTTCCGAGCCCATGACCCGGCCATTCCATTTTTATAATATTCGCCAACAGCTTCACAGAGGGATGCTATAAGCTCTTTTTTATATGATATTTTGCATAACTCCTTTTAAAATATAAATCTTAGTGATGGAGTATGCCGCCGGTCACATGTCCCGCCAACCCGATATCAAATATCTAATCATTGGGACAATCATCCCCTTTCATGGCGATAAAAACGAAATCAGGCCTTACCGGCAAAGCGTCCGGTAAGGCCTGATAACGTAAGCCCTGGCCATACTTGCCATTCAACCGGACGTCCATGAGGCTTGCCTCCGCATCCGGGCGAAATGGCGAAATACATTTCTGGTTTTATGTTTCGCCGCGCTCAGCTGCAAGAAGCA
Organism: Clostridiales bacterium; assembly: GCA_012520295.1. GTDB lineage: Bacteria > Bacillota > Clostridia > Oscillospirales > Oscillospiraceae > JAAYOP01. The sequence goes on from JAAYOP010000144.1 coordinate 6,542, forward strand.
AACCTACGGTGGTTATGGTCTCGGCTGAATAAATGCAAAAAAATATTGCGGTTCCTTTCAAGATAGTTTAATATGTAACAAGATTGTTAAATGCTTTAAGCAGTCTGTTAACATAGGGCGATATAGCACCGCTGCTCTAGGGCATCAAACATATAATCAATGCTCAAATCAGTGCTCAATATGGGAGTACAGCTTAAAGTGGTTTCGCTTGAAGTCCAAAAGCCCTTCGTCCCGCATCTTTCCCAGCTCTGTAGACATGGCGCTGCGGTCAACAGACAGATAGTCGGCCAGCTCCTGGCGGTTGAAGGGAATTTCAAAGCTGCTTTTACCCAATTGCTGTGCCTGGAATGAGAGATAGGAAAGGAGCTTTTCTCTGGTGGTTGTCCTGGACAGATGCTCGATTTTACGGGTGAGCTGGGCGTTCTTTTTTGACATGATTACAAGAAGGTTTTTTATCAGGCTGGTGTGAAATATACATGTCGAGGAGCAGGTGGTGATGATTTTTTTGCAGTCGACCAGCAGAACCTGTGTTTTTTCCGAGGCGGTAACACTGACAGGAAGAGTGTCATTATCTGCACAGGAAAAGGCTTCGGCAAAAATCTCTCCCGGACCCAGCCGGGTGAGTATGGATCTATTGCCCCAGAAATCCTCATGTATAACAGTGACAGTGCCTGCGAGGACTATTCCCACAGAGCTTGCCGGCTCTCCAGCCATGAAAACAAACTGGTTTTTATCAAAGCTTTTTGAAACGGCTGAGAGGCATTTTAAAAGAGATTCCAGATCATTATTGTCAATGTCTTTGAATAAGGGGCAATTTTTCAAAACGTGAATATGCTCTACCATCTGTCACCTCCGTATTTTTGGAAAATTAAAAAAACGTTGTAAAAACAACGGACTATTTAACCCCAGTATAGTACTATATATCCAGCCAGTCAAGGCTAGAGCCTTACGTTTTTAGATAAAAATACGGCTCCCCGCTTGCCGGAAAAGCGGAGCCGCCAGCAGTTTCAGGCGGACAAGGAGTTTATCATGACCGAAATGTTTTGTTTTCAATGTGAGCAAACAGCCGGTAGCAAGGCCTGCACAGGGAGGGCCGGGGTATGCGGGAAAAAATCTGATACGGCCAATTTACAGGATGAGCTTACCGGTGCGCTGATTGGCCTGGCCAGAGGGGCAGACGGGACAAAGCCAACTATTGATACTCACCGTGCTGTAATGGAGGGGCTCTTTACCACGATAACGAACGTAAACTTTGATTCCGAGAAGGTCAGGAGGGTAACGGAGAAGGTCAGAGCCGAGAAGGAGAAGCTGGTTCCCCAATGCAGCAGCTGCTCATCTGACTGTGGACGAAATGACGAATATGATATGAGAGAGCTCTGGGAAGCAGATGAAGATGTTCGCTCTCTGAAATCACTGATACTATTCGGACTTCGCGGAATGGCCGCCTATGCCTACCACGCTCTTATGCTTGGCTACACCGATGATGAGGTAAACAGCTTCTTCTATAAGGGCCTTTTTGCGATAGGTGAGGACTGGGGGATGGATGAGCTCCTGCCAATTGTTCTTGACACAGGAAAGGTAAATCTCAAGTGCATGGAGCTTCTGGATAAGGCAAATACCGAGACCTACGGTACTCCGGTTCCCACAAAGGTACCTCTTAAGATTGAAAAGGGTCCCTTTATTGTCATCACCGGTCACGACCTGAGAGATTTGGAGCTGCTCCTGAAGCAGACTGAAGGAAAGGGAATAAATATCTATACCCACAGTGAGATGCTGCCTGCCCATGCTTATCCCAAGCTTAAGGCATACAGCCATCTGAAAGGAAACTTTGGAACTGCCTGGCAGAACCAGCAGAAGGAGTTTGCAGATATTCCCGGTGCCATCCTGTATACCACAAACTGCATAATGCCCGTGAAGGACAGCTATGCCGACCGTGTATTCACAACTGAGGTAGTCCAGTATCCCGGTATGATTCACATAGGCGAGGACAAGGATTTTACCCCAGTCATTGAAAAGGCTCTGGAGCTGGGCGGATATGATGAGGATAAACAGCTTTACGGAATAAACGGTGGAACCGAGGTTACGACAGGCTTTGGCCATGGAACGGTTTTATCCGTGGCAGATAAGGTGATAGACGCTGTAAAAGCAGGCGCCATAAAGCACTTCTTCCTGGTGGGTGGATGCGACGGAGCAAGGCCCGGACGCAGTTATTATACCGAGTTTGTGGAAAAGACGCCAAAGGATACTGTTGTCCTGACTCTTGCCTGCGGCAAATACCGCTTCAACGATCTGGATATAGGTGAAATAGGAGGACTGCCCCGGATAATGGACATGGGCCAGTGTAACGATGCCTACAGCGCTATCAAGGTTGCAACCGCTATGGCGGAGGCCTTTGAATGCGGGGTTAACGAACTGCCCCTGACACTGGTATTGTCATGGTATGAGCAGAAGGCTGTATGCATACTGCTGACTCTGCTTGCTCTGGGCATAAAGAATATCTATCTGGGTCCGACTCTTCCGGCCTTTGTTTCAAAGAATGTACTTAATTATCTGGTTGAAAACTTCAATATCACTCCCATATCGACACCCGATGAGGACTTAAAGAAAATACTTGGCTGATATTGTTTGTTAATAATGGCCGAAAAAACAGGGGCCGCGGCATAGCTTCAACGATATGCCGCGGCTCCTGTCCATGTGCTCCGGGACATAGCTTCTGTCCCGAAGGATTTTGACGTTTCGAAAAACCCATTTGTAGTGGGCATTAAATAAAAAAACAAATGTATAGTGTACAATGATATGGTCTAAAAAAAGAAGAAGCTGACCCCTAACTGTGGTAAAATGGTAAGTGCTAACAAACCAATCACAGAAAGGGATAGCTTCTATGAAAAGAATAGCACAAAA
>JAAYOP010000145.1 GCA_012520295.1 Clostridiales bacterium
ATGGAAAGCATTGAAAAGGTGCGTTAGACTTTTCAACGCTTCCCACAGCGCTACTACTACTTACCATTGACAGACTTCCTAAAAAAATGGACCATATGTTTGACAACCGCAGAGAAATTGTAGTTTTTCGCCTTGACAGAATCAAAAGCAGATTGTATAATCTTAAAGCTTGCATAAGTCCATTAATCCTGTTCGGGCCAAAAAGCTGGCAATATTTAAAGTTTAATAGTCGCTTCTATAGCTCAGTAGGCAGAGCGCATCCTTGGTAAGGATGAGGTCACCAGTTCGAATCTGGTTAGAAGCTCCAAAAGGCACCCTTCGGTGCCTTTTTTGTGTGCACTGCGCTCCATCCCAGGTGAGCGAGCGGAATGAATATTCCCTGCGAAATCCCGGTTGAGCCGGTATGCTATTGGTCTTTGTTAAATATGCAGTATAATATTGTTGCAATACCTATGAGGATGCCGATACCGCCGCCCAGTATTGATATGATGCTGCAAACAACCAGCAACACAAAGGAACACCCTTTGCCCCTGTAGTGCTCCGAATGGAGCTTTCCATCGTATGCGGGTTCACCTGTTTTAAGCTCATTATGTATCGCATCGCTTTTTTTATTGTGATAACTCATCTGACAACATCCTTTTATAGGGGTGGCCGCCACAGGCCCTATAATAACAAATGCCCCATATTATACTCCCATTCCTGTTGTATAATAACCTATCTATGCCATTTTCCCTGTCCTAATTCAATCCAATCGGGCGGACAATCTATATCAAGAAGCCCACCGGTGACAGGATGGCAAAAGCTCAGGCGGCAGGCATGGAGCATATGGGCTTCGACTCCCAGCCTGTCCGACAGCTCCAGAGACTGCTCCGTTCCGTAGAGCCTGTCTCCCAGAACCGGATGGCCCATGGTGCTGCAATGAACTCTTATCTGGTGGGTTCTCCCGGTTTCCAACTTAAGGCGCAGCAGGCTGTACTCACCGCACTTTGCAACAACCTCATACTTTGTCACGGCCCTGTCCCCCTCTGAAGACACTATCCGCCGCATATTCATTTTCTTTTCGCGCTTTATTGGAAGGTCTATGGTACCCCTGTCCTCCCCGGGCTCCCCCCAGACAAGAGCAAGGTATGTCTTCTCAATGGGTACACCGGTGCACAGGTTTTTTGCGTAAGCGCTTTTTGCCAGCAGCACCAGGCCGCTTGTATCCCTGTCAAGGCGGTTAACGGCATGAACGGTCACGCCTCCCTGCTGCTGAACATAGTACAGGGCAAAGTTTAGGATTGTGCCCGTATAGCGGCTGCGGGAGGGGTGGGTAATCACGCCGCGCGGCTTTTTGAGCACTATGAACCACTCGTCTTCGTAGACAATATCCAGCTCACCCTTTTGAGCCGGAATATCGGGAGACGCCTCGGCATAGCTGATACGGATATTGTCTCCCTCCAAAACCCGATAGTTTGTATAGACCGGCAAATCGTTGACAAAAATTCCGTTCCCACGTTTCAGCCTGCGAATCATGGAAGCGGACAGGCGGAGCTTGCTTCGCAATACTATCTTTAGTTCTAATCCCGCTTCTTCTTTTCCAACCGTATATGTCAGCTCCAAATAATCCCTCCTGTCCCCGCATTCACCGGGCAGAGCATGCCTCTGCCCCTTTACATGGTTTATAATAATATATCGTTTAAAGATTATCAAATGTATAGTGTACAATGATATGGTCTAAAAAAAGAAGAAGCTGACCCCTAACTGTGGTAAAATGGTAAGTGCTAACAAACCAATCACAGAAAGGGATAGCTTCTATGAAAAGAATAGCACAAAA
>JAAYOP010000146.1 GCA_012520295.1 Clostridiales bacterium
TTTTGTGCTATTCTTTTCATAGAAGCTATCCCTTTCTGTGATTGGTTTGTTAGCACTTACCATTTTACCACAGTTAGGGGTCAGCTTCTTCTTTTTTTAGACCATATCATTGTACACTATACATATTGGCAGCAGGTGAAAATATATCCGTTGTTTTGATTATGAGGTTTATTCCAGGCTCCAAAGACAGCAGGGTAACAAATAATCATCTCTTTGAATATTGTGTATTAACCGCTGATATATACATTATCTGCTGTTATGTCACTGGAAATGAGGAGAAATAGATATGCCAATGTCCACAAGAGAACTTTTTGCGAGAATGATTAAATGCGAGGCAGGCGGAGAGGGTCTTAACGGTATGCAGGCCGTTGCCACGACAATCATGAACAGGGTGCACGTTGCATATGGAGAATACCTCAGAGAAGGCCAGGGGGATCTGCGCAGGGTATTGGAACAGCCGGGACAGTTTACCTGTTTTATGACCACCGTATATGGTGAGTTAAATCCTCAAAATGTCTGGAATACACCGCCGGAAGCCATTCATTATGAAGTAGCGGACTGGGCCATGTCCGGGGGTATATTTTCAGGCGTTGCCAATACTCTTTGGTATATGAATCCCTTTTCCCCTATCTGTCCGCAATATTTTCCCTATAACAGAACCGGCGTTCAGTTTAACAGGGTAGCACAGCACTGCTTTTTTATTCCAACTTCTTTATACGCGCAAACATGAAATAAAACTATTAATCTTAATCTAAGGGGTTTTTTTAATGAATCAAATTTATACCGACAGAAGAAGCGAACAATTGCAAAGACCCATGCAGCAATCTCAGATGGTGCCCATACAGCAGGGTACACGGCAGATGACACAGCCTCAGGTTATAACTTCAGATATAACAACTCCCACAACACTGGAATCAACCTATTATATAGCGGGGCTTCTCAGGTCTTTTATAGGCGAAAGAATGAGAGTGCAGTTTCTCGTTGGTACCAATGGTCCCCTGCTGGATATTACAGGCACATTGGTTGAGGTGGGCGCAAATTACATAATACTACAGCCGCTTGATTCAGACGACCTGGTTATATGTGATCTTTTTTCAATAAAATTCGTTACCGTGATAAGATAAGATACCCAACTGCCGTTTAACGGCAGTTGTTTTTAAAACGGAAATAATTGTCTATAATAAAATAGAAATCTTATCTATTTCATCAAATTATTTGTAAAAAATATTATATTATTAAGCCACAATATTCTTTAAGATAAGGAGATGTTAAATATGCCCAGAGGAAAAAGAAAACCAATTAAAACCGTTATAAGCGAACTGGAAATGAAAAAAGCCGGATACCAGTCCAAAATTGAAAACTATAAAATAAAAATCAGTGAGCTGGATAAGGAAATACAAAATCTCTTAAACAAGCAAAAACAAAAGGAGCTTGAACAACTGTTGGATATTATAAAAGCCTCAGGGAAAACGCCTGAGGAGGTCATAGCGGCTCTATCCTGAAATCCTGTAAAATTTTCCCGGGAGAACAACCGAAGCCGGAAGAAGGGGCATTCTTCCGGCTTTTAATATTAACTCCTGGTTTTGAAATGGTTTGAAACAGTCTTACTTTAGCAATGCAGCTCAATTTGAAGTCGAACTTTGGAAAGTTAATTGATGTCCACTCAACAAATGGGGATTTGCGAAACCCATTTATTGTTCTGCAGGCATTAATTATAAAAACGACTAATGTGTTTTGTAATAATCTCTCGCGTAATCATAAAAAAAGCTCTTTATTATCTCCATTTTATGAGAGACCAGGGGATCATCCGGTGGGCCGTCGATTCTGGCTGAAAAAACAAAGCCTCCCCCCGGTGCAAAGGTGTCTACATATTCCGCAAGGGCATCCTTCAGCACATCATCTTCCACGTGAGGACTTCCAAGGGGGCCCGTGTTGTCCCAACAGCCGTTGAGGGCCAGCCTGCCGGTATATTTTTTCTTGATTGTTTTAAGGTCGTTTGTTGTCTGGGCGGGGTTCCAGCTTCTTATGCCGATTTCCAGCCAATCATCTATAAACTGCTCCGACCTGCCGCAGTCATGGCGGTCCAATAAAATGCCGTTTTCAAGGGCAATGTCGGCATGCTTTTTATGAAAGGGCTTTATAAGTCTCCTGTACATATCCAGAGAAAAAAAGGGCGCAAGCTTAGCAGAATCATCGTCCATAATCGTATATACTTCTGGCTTTGCCCAGCGCACCTGCTGGCGCATCACCTCACAGTAAAACTCGGATATATAGTCAAAAAGGGCATATACCTCCTCAGGCTCCTCATACATGGCAATAAGTGCTTCGGTAAAACCCATAAAGCTGACAAGGGTCAGAAAATAGTCTCCGCCGTGGCATGTAACCGCCTTGTTGGCCCTGTCAAACCTGTCGGTCTGCTTTTTATAATATCCCTCCCAGTCACGGCCTGAAGTGTCGGGATTTTTTATCACATCCCGCCATTCTCTTATGTCTTTCAGGATGAATTTCCCGGGAGCAGGGAGCGCGCCGTTACTAACATCCTTGCTGCCCACATATTCAACTCCGTAAACCGTTTTCACAGGGCCGTCAGGTGCGAAAACAGGGGCAAGCATTTCTTCCGTGATCATTTCAAAGGCCGGCTCGAAATATGAGGGCATATACTCCGGTATCTCGCCCCGGAGCATCATTAAGTAGTTTTCCTTCGGGGTAAGGGGCATGTTTTAACCTCCTCTAACCGGTAGTCTGCGTTTTGCCGCAGCTTATTTGATAAAGAATGGAGTGGCTGCCTTTAACGCAATTATACTTTATTTATATCATCCTCCTTCCCTTCAAATAAGTGCTATAAAATGCTTTGAAAAAGGTATTTCTTACCTGGATTCTAGCATCTGTGCAACAAAATTACAAGAATTTAGTTAGTCTGTTAATTAAATGTATAGTGTACAATGATATGGTCTAAAAAAAGAAGAAGCTGACCCCTAACTGTGGTAAAATGGTAAGTGCTAACAAACCAATCACAGAAAGGGATAGCTTCTATGAAAAGAATAGCACAAAA
>JAAYOP010000147.1 GCA_012520295.1 Clostridiales bacterium
GTCCAACAGCTATGGAAAGCATTGAAAAGGTGCGTTAGACTTTTCAACGCTTCCCACAGCGCTACTACTACTTACCATTGACAGACTTCCTAAAAAAATGGACCATATGTTTGACAACCGCAGATTACACATTATTACATTTGTGAAATACTCCTTGCAATAAATAAAAAATAGGTATAGAATGGTTTAAAACTATGAAAGGAGGGCCGTTAATGAACAAGAGAATTCTGGTTGTCAAGCCGCATCATGTGGATGATGTAGACAATAGTTTCTGTGGTAGTGATTTGTTTTCGGCCCGATTTTGAGGGTTAAAACTCTAAGCTGCCATGGGATGTTTGTCCTGTGGTATTTTTTTGCTCCGAAACTATGTAAAAGCCGCGATTAGTTTGAAAATAATGTCTTGCAAAAAGAGAGGTTTGCTCTTTGAACGGATAAAGCAAACCTGTTTTACCCGTTTCAGATACATTGATTGACCGCCTGTATACACCTGGAACAATTCAAAAAAACCCTGTCAATGAATTGCTGTTGTTGCGTTATTGAATTGTTCAGCAGGCATTAAACAGCGGCGACTGTGACCGGTTTTGAAGTCATCCCGGTGTTGACTTTGACATGGCTTTTCGGGCAGTCTGAATCAAAGGAGGAGTAATATGAAAAATGCCAAATCCCCGGCGGCAGGTAACACAATCAGAGATAGAAAGCAATGCAGGGAGCAAAGCTAAAAAAGGGAAGGCTCCTTGCGTTTAGATATCCTGTTCATTCTCGTCAGTGCCGAGAGAATGGAGGGTTTACCTTAGAAAGGAATGAAGTATTGCTTGAAGAAAGATAGTATAGCGGCAATCCTGAGGTATACCAAGGGCTTCAGGCTGCCGATGCTTCTGAGCTTTCTGCTGCTCGGATGCGAGCTTATCATATCATTCGTGTCACCCCTTGTAATGTCCGTTACGATAGACTCAGTTTTAGGCGGAGCACCCTTGAACACGCCCTGGTATTTTTCATGGTTTATCCATGCGGTGGGTGGGGTTGAAATTATAAGGAAAAATCTTTGGATTATGGCTGCCGCGATGCTAGGGCTTCAGATAATTCTCGGTGTATTTCGCTTCGTCAGGGCAAAGTGCAATAACATGGCGGGCGAGGGAGTTGTCAAGTCGCTCAGAGACAGGCTTTACTACCATATCCAGAGGCTACCCTATGCATATCACGCAAACACTCAGACCGGCGATATAATTCAGAGGGCCACCAATGACATGGATACCGTGCGACGCTTTGTAAGCGGTATGATGCTTGAGTTTGTCAGAACCATACTGATGCTGCTGGTGGGTATTTCGATAATGTTTACCCTAAATAAGCTTTTGACTCTGATAACAGCAATCATGGTAATACCTGTGGCCGTCGCCTCCGTTATGTTTCATAATAAAATCAGAGAGCAGATAAACGAGCAGGAAACAGTCGAGGGACAGCTTTTCACGGTAATCCAGGAGAATTTAACCGGAACCCGGGTTGTCAGAGCTTTTGGCAGGCAGGCTTTCGAGATGGAAAAATTCGACGAGCAAAATGAAGAGCACAGGGAAAAGCTGATGATACTGATCCGCTCCTTTGCAAATCTTTGGACAACCCTTGACGCCCTTTGCGGAATTGAAATCGCGGCGATTATGATAGTCGGTATCGTCCTGAGCGTAAATGGAAAGCTGTCAATAGGTGAATTTACCGCGTTTACATCCTATGTATATCTCTTCTTCTGGCCCATCAGGGGCTTCGGACGGGTGCTCAACCACTTCAGCCGGACACTGGTGGCAGTGGATAGGATTGAGGAGGTATTTAATGCCGAGGAAGAGGATGGGCTTGACGAGGGGCTGACGCCTGATTTAAGCGGTGATATTTGCTTTAAAGACGTAAACTTTGCCTATGACACGACCCCTGTCATAAAAAACCTCAATATGACCATAAAGGGCGGCTCCACCGTCGCTTTTCTCGGCGGTACGGGCTCTGGAAAGTCATCCATATCCCTGCTTTTGCAAAGACTGTATGATCCCCAGAGTGGTGAAATTACCATCGGGGGCACAGATATAAGTAAAATCAAGAAAACATATCTGAGAAGCCGCATCAGTATAGTTCTCCAGGAGCCGTTTTTATACTCCAAGACTATCCGGGAGAATATAGGAATCAAGTTTAAACAGCCGGATATGGAGGAGGTTAAGCAGGCTGCCAAGAGCGCGGCTATCCATGAGGACATAATGAGCTTTGAAGATGGCTATGAAACTGTTGTAGGAGAGCGGGGAGTTACCCTGTCCGGCGGGCAGAAGCAGAGGGTAGCTATAGCAAGAGCCCTCATGGGTGAGAGCGATGTGCTGATATTTGACGATTCCCTTTCCGCTGTGGATACAAAGACGGATGCCTCCATCAGAGAGGCTCTGACCCGGCACAGGAAGAATGTGACCACTATAATCATATCCCACCGTATAACAACACTTATGGAGGCGGATAAGATATTTGTCATCAAAGACGGACAGGTGGTCGAAGAGGGGAATCATGAAGAGCTTATGAACCTGGGCGGAATATACAGGCGCACATATGACATTCAGAATGCGGTTGTGGTAGAAGGGAGTGAAGTCTGATGAGCTCGATAGTTGAGAAGGATTATCAAAGCCAAAAGATAAAGCTTGATACCTGGAAGGTGATATTTAAAATCGCCTTGAATTACAAGGGAGCCTATGCCCGGGTACTGGGCTGTGGGATACTGGCGGGCATAGTGGATCTGTGTATGTCCTTTATGACCATGTGGGCAATAGACGGCTTTATGAGCCCTGGCACCACAAAAAACCTCCCTCTGTATATAGTGGCAATCGTGGGACTGCAGGCTCTGCTGTGCCTGACGACACTGCTCATGGTTCGGGCCTGCGGTTATCTGGAGTCAAATCTCAGCAGCGACGTGAGGCGCGAAGCTTTCTATAAGCTGCAGACTATGAGTTTTTCATACTTTGACAAGACTGCGGTAGGATTTTTAATTTCAAGGCTGACAAACGATGTTTCCAGAATCATGGAGATGATATCCTGGATGGGCATCGACCTGAGCTGGGGGACAATGGCTATAATAGCCAGCCTCATTGCAATGTTTGCAGTCAACCTTAAGCTGGCCCTGATAACCATAGTATGCGTACCAATACTTGCGATTGTCTCGGTTCTGTTCCAGAAAAAGATACTGAAATACCAGCGGCAGACAAGAAAATATAACAGTATGATAACCTCGTCCTTCAATGAGGGTATCACAGGCGCTCAGACCACCAAGACTCTTGTCCGTGAAGAGCTTAACAATCAGGATTTCTTCACACTGACAGGAAATATGAAGAGAGCATCTTTGAGGGCTGCATTGATTTCTGCCGTATACCTGCCTGTGGCATCAATCATAATCAGCATCGCGATAGGTTTCGTGCTCATTCAGGGCGGTCACGATGTGATGAAATCCGTGATTACGGTGGGCCAGCTGAATTTCTTTATCAACATCGGCAATATGATGTTTGAGCCAATAAGACACTTTGCGGGCATTTTTGCCGAGTTCCAGTCCTCCCAGGCCGCCGCGGAGCGCGTGGTGGAGGTTTTGACCGCCACATCAGATATTGTGGACACTCCCGAAGTGATTGAAAAATACGGCGACAGCTTTAATCCAAAGAGGGAGAACTGGGAGCCCATAAAGGGAGATGTGGAGTTCAGAAACGTGTCCTTCTGGTATAAGGAAAATGAGCCGGTGCTGAAAAACTTTAACCTGAAGGTAAAGGCAGGGGAGAACATAGCACTGGTTGGAGCCACCGGAGGCGGAAAAACAACGATAGTAAACCTTGTTTGCAGATTCTACGAGCCCTGCGAAGGGGAAATCCTTATAGACGGAGTAAATGTCAAGGAACGTAGCCAGCTGTGGCTCCAGTCATCGCTGGGATATGTTCTTCAGACACCGCATCTGTTTTCCGGAACCATCAGGGAAAATATAAGATACGGAAGGCTTGACGCCACCGATGAGGAAGTGGAAAACGCGGCAATGATGGTGGGAGCCCATGATTTCATCAGGAGTATGGAAAAGGGATATGACACGGAAGCGGGCGAGGGCGGAAGCAACATGTCCACTGGCCAAAAGCAGCTCATATCCTTTGCCAGGGCGATATTGGCAGATCCAAAAATATTCGTTCTGGACGAGGCCACAAGTGCAATTGACACTGAGTCTGAAATGAAGATCCAGGCCGCGGCTGAGGTTCTGCTGAAAAATCGCACCAGCTTTATAATCGCCCACAGGCTCTCAACAATCAGAAACGCCGACAGGATTCTTGTGATTGATGAGGGCGAAGTCATCGAAGAGGGCAGCCACAGACAGCTCATGCGCAAAAAAGGCCATTACTATGAGCTGTATATGAACCAGTTTAGAAACGAACAGTTCACAAAGTCTTTGGAGGCGCTATAATAGCCATAATAATGCCTGTGTGCAAGGTTTTGGTCGTACCCGGCAAAAACCTTGCGCACAGGCAGTTAATCAATATAGCTGAAACGGGCAAAACAGGTATGTTTTCTCCGTCAAAAAGAGCATTTATTCTTTTTGCAAATGCGTTTGGCAAAACCTATTTGTTCAGTGGACATTATAACAGGAAAAAGAAAGAGGAGCGAATAAGCTTCGATGCCATTCCTTTTCGGTGCGCCCGGTGAGGGCTCTACAGGGGCGCGTAATCAAAAATGCAAACAAAAAGCCCCTCCGGAAGAAGATCGGAGAGGCCTTTACGATTATCTCATTTATTATTATACTCCAAGGTCGGGCAGGTAATAATCCTCAGGTCTTGTTCTAAATTCGATTATATTGAAGATGAGGCAGATAATGGTGACAATCAGAGTTAGAACCAGAAGGATTATCTGTATTATGTAGCTGGAGGTGTGATTAATGAGTCCGAGAAAATCATCAGTAAGGTAGCCGTATAAACCGTATATCGAAAAGATGAGGGGAAGTATTGATATTGCGATACCCTTTTTCAGCAGACTGGCAATAATACCGAGAACTCCCGTGACAATCATTAAAATCGGAACTCCGAGAGTTGACATATTAACATATTTCAACTCAAGAAGTGCTGCTATCTGAGGATACTCCTTGGTAAAGCCTATAACACTCCAAAGTGATGCGGTGGCCTTGACCTCTTTATCTGTTATGCCCGAATAGGTAAAACACGGCAGAGCCCAGCTTGCAAAAACCAGAAACATTAAAGCGGCCATGAGATACCGTGTTATTTGTGACATTTTTATTGATAAATCTCTTAACTGCATTTATACAGAACCTCCATGCAACACATTTTTTAAACTGGCTTATTAATAAATGTAGTTTAGCATAGTTAACACATAAATTCAAGCACATATTTTAGTAGATTGCATAAAAATCATTAACAAAGCATAAGGAAGATATCGGAAGTTACATAACTTTGCATATAAACAAGCTCATTTTATCGCTGTTCATTAATATAAGTGCTCACCCTGCTTTGAATAATGGAGGCTGCATCCGATGCGGAGCATTGGTCATTGAAATAGCCAAGGGCTTCCTCCTGTATTATCTTCAATACGGTGAGGTCCTGTTCCGCCAGCTTTTTGGTGTCGGCAATTAGCCTCCGGACCAGCTCCACATCCTCCTTTGTGGCGGCATAAATATCCACCACAAAATCACCTAAACTCCCTATGCCTACCGGGTATTCCACCACTTCTCCCTCTTCATTTATATAGGTATTGGACTGCATAGCTTTATCGGCATAGCTTTCAAACGCGGCTTTGTTTGTGGGGAGTTCATACAGGGCACCCTCCACCTGATATTCTTCGGATATAACGAAGGAAATAAATTCCCAGGCCGCCTCCTTGTGCTCGCATTTTGAGGTTATGGACAGTCCCTTCCTGAGCATGAAGCGGTTGTCACTTCCGCTTTCGGAGGGGAAGCCTATACACGACACATCCCTCTGAAACATAGCCCTGTATACCTGAAAGTCGAAAAAGCCGCGGACAGTGTCTGTGATAATCAAGGCGCGTCCATCCCTGAGCTGTGTGGCATAGTCCTCGGTGACAGGAGGGGATACGGGGAAGCACCCTGCCAGCTCCAGGAGCTGAATAAAGTTCTCGTCATTGAACCGGCACTCACCGGTCTGCCAGTTTATATACTTATCCATGTTCATTGAGAGAAGTGAGAGGGCATCTTTAGCCGTTGCGTTTGGAGTCAGTTGGGTGCCCTCGGGATACTGCCTGAGAAGCTCAAATATATCGTCGTAAGTCCAGCTTTCCTTTTCTCCAAGGACATCGGCGCTGCCAATGACGGTGTATAATGAAAAGCCCGGAGCTATTGTGTATAGGGCGCCATCGGTTTCCAGGGCTGCCAGCACCTCGGGTATAAAGGCGTTCCGGCCCCCCAGATTACTGTCCTTATCCAGATAGGGATAAAGGTTAACAAGGAGGCCGTGTGCTATATATTTTGACACCGGCAGCATCCTGTCCGCGCATATAATGTCGGGTATGTTTCCGGAAATAATCTCAGTATCCAGCTTGAGATATCCGGCTGACATATCCTCCTGGGTATTATATTGGGAGTAGTCCACTACCTCTATCTTGTACAGCTTACTTTCATTGTTAAACTTCCTCACGGCACTCTGAATATAGTCATCCAATCTTAAGCAAGCAAGCTTCAGGACGGTCCTGGTCTCTCTTTCAACAGCCCGCATTTCCAGAAGGACCAGCTCTGAAGCGGTTTTCTCTCCATCGAATCTGTTTGTGAAGCATACCATTGCGCCGTCTGGCAGGACAGTCAGTGAGGTTAGGCCGCTGCCGTCCATATTGCAATCAAGCCAGCTTAATATCTCCGTGCTCTCCCTTTTCGCGCTGCTGTATCCATACAGACAGGAACCGTCGTTATAATAGCAGTCATATTCGCCACTGCCTGAAAACACGCCGGGGGAATATGCAATGGGAATGTCCGTGCCCCAGCCCTTTGCTTCAGGGTCAAGGGTTCTTAACAGAGTGTCGGGAATATCCAGTATAAAAGCTGCCACAGTACCGTCGGAAAAGCGCACCAGGTTGTTTATCATGCTGGATGAGTTGGCCTCAAAGCTTTTAATTCCCTTGTCATTAAAAACATATACACCGAAATTGAAGTCCGAGAGATATATGTTTCCCTTGCCGTCCGTCATCATATCATTTATATATGTGTTCTCTCTGCCTTCGGCTATGTAGGATATATCGGAGCGCAGAAGCTCTCCTCCCTCGGCGTCGAGCTTGCGAAGATAGTAAACTGAAGCCAGGCTGTCATATTCAATCACCCAGAAATTGCCATCAGGGTCGATACTCATTGCTGTCAGGAACAAGCTCTGGCTGTCGTCCGGAAGGGCTGCTGTTTTATAGTCCTCCAGCCTTGTAATGTCAGAGCCGTCCATGTTCATTTTATAGATTGCGAAATACTCCGGCGTTTCCGCGCCGATATCTCCGGCGGCCCCGCCTTCCAGCGAAGCGGCCAGATAAAGCCGGTCCTCATAAAAACAGACATTGATTATGAAACCGATTTCTTCAGGAAGGCTTATATATTCCGGAACATAAGCCATAACCGTGTCCGAAGGCATGGTATTGGTCTGCAGGGGGGCATCAGAGGATTTGCCTCTTTCGCAGCCGGAAAAAGCCCAAAAAAGTATAGCTATAGATAGGATTAACACCGCGGTTTTAAGCTGTGTTTTCATAATCCTTCTTTCCTTTCATTCCAATTCTGTGCACATTTTTCTGGCGCTCCACATATTAGATGGAAAAATGTGAAAAAATGTTCCCGTATTTAACAGATGTTTTATTTACTTTAAAAAAGCGTTCATGTATAGTGTACAATGATATGGTCTAAAAAAAGAAGAAGCTGACCCCTAACTGTGGTAAAATGGTAAGTGCTAACAAACCAATCACAGAAAGGGATAGCTTCTATGAAAAGAATAGCACAAAA
>JAAYOP010000148.1 GCA_012520295.1 Clostridiales bacterium
GATTTCGAGTCAGGCTCGTTATGACCACTTCGATACGCTTCCGAATTTTCATTTAGCAGCTGTAAAACAAATAAATAATGCTATTTGGGGTCTTTAACAGCCCGAAACACCGGGGACGGGCAAAGGCTATTATAACCCATATGCTTTATATAAGGCAAGAGAGAAATACGTTTTTTTATATGAAATGGCTGGGAGCGCGGTAAATGAGCTGTCGAATACTTGGCAAACTGTGAGTCTAATAAGGTAATATCTCAAGATCCTGGTATTTTATCCGGATTCATAAGGGAGATGCCCCTATTGCATCCCCCTGTCTTTTTGTGGTTATATGGTCTATGCCCAGCCCCGCAGTTTGACTGCATCAGCAACACGGTTAATGGCAATGATATAAGCGGCGTCACGCATACCAATATTTTTTTCCACAGATAACTCATATACAGCGCTGAAAGCCTTGGTCATGCTGTTCTCCAGTTTTTCAAAGACCTCTTCCTTATCCCAAAAGTAATTCATTCCGCACTGAACCTGCTCAAAGTAGCTGCAGGTTACACCGCCGGCGTTACAAAGGAAGTCAGGCAAAAGCACAATTCCTTGCTTGCGTATCAGTTCATCACAGTCAGGAGTGGTGGGGCCGTTGGCAGCCTCGCAGATAATTTTTACTGATGGGGATATTACGGGACATGCCATTGGAGTGATTTGGTTTTCCAGAGCTGCGGGAATAATGATATCAACATCCTGTTTAAGCCATTCTTCGCCTGGAAACACCTCATATCCCAATGCCAAAGCCTTGTCCTTGTCAATGCTGCCGAAGGCATCTTTGATACCCGCCAGCTGCTCAATGTCACAACCGGTCTTCTTCCTGAAGGTGTATGCCTTTGCGTCCGCCTGGTTCCAGCAGGATACCGCGATAACCGTACCACCCAGTTGCGAATACAAACTCGCGGCATGTTCAGCGACGTTTCCAAAGCCCTGTATACTGGCTGTAGTTGACTCAACCGGCATATTCATTTCGCTCAGCAGGTTCTTTAGTACATAGATAACGCCGTAACCGGTTGCCTCCGTGCGTCCCAGGGATCCACCCATGCCCACAGGCTTACCTGTAATCATTCCGGGGTACCGTCCGCCGGTAATTGTCTCATATTCATCCAGCATCCATAGCATATGCTGGGCGTTTGTCATAACGTCCGGCGCGGCCACATCCCGATTGGGCCCAAGCTGCGCAAAGAGCTGGCGGACATATCCGCGGCACAGCCTTTCCTGTTCGGTTTCTGAAAGATTGTGAGGATCGCAGACCACGCCACCCTTACCGCCTCCTAAGGGTATATCAACAACCGCACATTTCCAGGTCATCCACATGGAAAGGGCGCGTACCGTATCAGCTGTTTCGTGGGGATGAAAGCGAATTCCGCCTTTCGCAGGCCCTCTGGCATCATTGTGCCTGATGCGATAAGCCTTGAATACCTTGGTTGAACCATCGTCCATTTTAACTGGAATAGTAAAATGTATTTCCTGCATGGGCTGACGTAGCAATTCGCGAATGCCACTGTCCAGCTCAAGGAGCGCGGCCACCTTGTCAAATTGCTCCTGAGCGTTTTCAAAGGGGTTGTAAACCGCTGCAGCCATTTTGTGCCTCCTACGTGATAAAATTTTGAAGATTAAACCGCCTTTATATATCAAGGTTCGGTGCTATAGGGCGGCATATTTTTTATTGTATTCCTGTGTTAAAAATAAATCAAGTATTTCATATAGAAACATATGTTTTTCGGCAGTTACAGGTTCGCCAGCCGCAATCCGGGAAACGCCTTCCTTTTAAGGATAGGATTTTTATATGACAACTGCCGTATGCAATATCGTTTTTAAACGCAGAATGAAAGATTGATGTGCAAAAAATTCACATAGCCATATGTTAGAGCAAGCTTTACTGAAAGTCAAGAAAAATATGAAATTTGAGGCATATGAATATGCAATACGATCAAAAGTCCCATTATATCGGGGGACACCGGCCGGAGAGTATGCATAAACTTGACATTTTATAATGAGAAAAAGATATTGCATTTTTTAATTAATCATGTTAATATATCTCCTGCGGCAAATGGCAGGGGACAATCCATAAAAATGCAAGTGCCGTCAATCGAATATGCGCCTGTAGCTCAGCTGGATAGAGTAACTGGCTACGAACCAGTAGGTCAGGGGTTCGAATCCCTTCAGGCGTACCATGAAAAGCCTTGTGTCCGCTACAACACAAGGCTTTTTGGTGTTATAAGATGGTGGCTAGTAGTTTTGCATTTAAAAAGTGCGTTTTTTAATGCTTTGAAACCAGAAGCCATGCCGGAAGCCTTTTTATGCTCCGGGTCGCAGTAACGTTTGTTAACTGGGAGGCTGTCCAAGGAATAGCCTTCATTTCTTTTTTTAATGCGTTTCGAAATACGCATTTTCGAGAGGGACATTTCCCTGCTCGTCCAGGGGTATTTCAGAGAGAGAGTCCCTAATCCCGATAATCTCAATGCCCATACCGTACAGCATGGACCGTATGTGCCTCACTTTTCCACATTGCAGGTGCCATAAATTATTCGCATAAAAACCATGCCTTAGAAATTTATTGATGAATGATACGGCAGCCAGGTTGTACCATGGAAGTATTATAATACGATTTCAATTATTATTATGGAGCAGCATTCTCAAAAAGATTCGTCTGTATAGTGTACAATGATATGGTCTAAAAAAAGAAGAAGCTGACCCCTAACTGTGGTAAAATGGTAAGTGCTAACAAACCAATCACAGAAAGGGATAGCTTCTATGAAAAGAATAGCACAAAA
>JAAYOP010000149.1 GCA_012520295.1 Clostridiales bacterium
AATATTACAATATCTGATGAGTTTTTGCACGGATTATTTTTATCAAACAGTAAGGATAAAAAATTCCAAATCAACAGTTCCGGCTCTTTGCATGAAATTAGTTTCCATGGCAGAAGCCTTTAGAACACGTCCCCTGTTAAAAATAATACGGTGAGATCTAATCATCCAGCTTTAAAACAGACATGAAGGCTTCCTGTGGGACGGCTACGGCACCCAGATTGCGCATCTTTTTCTTGCCTTCTTTTTGCTTTTCAAGGAGCTTTTTCTTCCTTGTTATATCTCCGCCATAGCACTTGGCCAGCACGTCCTTGCGGAGGGCTCTTATTGTTTCCCTGGCTATTATCTTGCCGCCGATTGCGGCCTGTATGGGAATTTCAAAGAGCTGGCGGGGAATATTCTCCTTGAGCTTTTCGGCTATCCTTCTGCCCCTGGCGTATGCCTTGTCCTTATGCACTATGAAGGAGAGAGCGTCCACCACTTCGCCGTTGAGCAGAATATCCAGCTTGACAAGCTCGGACTGGCGATAGTCCTCAAGCTCGTAATTCAATGACGCATAGCCTTTTGTTCGGGATTTTAACGCGTCAAAAAAGTCATATATGATCTCATTTAACGGTAGATGATAGCGAAGCTCCACCCGTTCGGTATCCAAATACACCATATCCTTGTAGTCTCCGCGCCTGTCCTGGCAAAGCTCCATGATATTTCCCACATATTCCGGGGGACATATTATGGAAGCGGAGACAAAAGGCTCTTCAGCCCATTCTATAAGGGAGGGGTCCGGATAGTTCAGCGGGTTGTCTATGAACACTTCCTCGCCGTTTGTTTTTATGACCTTGTATATGACGCTGGGAGCGGTAGCAATGAGATCCAGGTTATACTCACGCTCGAGTCTTTCCTGGACTATCTCCATATGCAAAAGGCCGAGAAATCCGCAGCGAAAGCCAAAGCCGAGGGCAGCGGAGGTTTCGGGCTCAAAGGAGAGCGCGGCGTCATTTAGCTTCAGCTTTTCCAGAGCTTCACGCAAATCCGGGAATTTAGCGCCGTCAGCAGGGTATATGCCTGAGAACACCATGGGCTTTGATGGCCGGTAGCCTGGTAAGGGCTCGGTTGCAGGGTTATCCGCACCGGTTACCGTATCTCCTACCTGGGTGTGGGAGACATTTTTAATGCTGGCGGTTATATAACCCACATCTCCTGCGATTAGTTCACCACAGGGCTCTAAACCCAGGGGACGCATATGTCCCACCTCCACGACCTTGTAAACCGCCTCTGTAGCCATCATCTTGATTTCCATGTCCTTCTTGATGACACCGTCCATGACACGCAGGAATACGATAACGCCTCTGAAGCTGTCGTACTGGCTGTCGAATATGAGGGCCTTCAGCGGCGCGTTAACATCGCCCCGGGGAGGCGGTATAAGCTTGATTATATCCTCCAGCACAAGTTCTATACCGAGCCCCATCTTGGCTGAGATCTCCGGAGCATCCATGGCGGGAATACCGATAACGTCCTCAATTTCCGATTTAACTCTCTTGGGATCGGCCCCCTCCAGGTCGATTTTATTGATAACGGGTATAATCTCCAGATTGTGATCCAGAGCAAGATATGTGTTGGCAAGGGTCTGGGCCTCCACGCCCTGCCTTGCGTCAACCACTAAAATCGCGCCCTCGCACGCGGCAAGGCTCCTTGATACCTCGTAGTTGAAGTCCACATGGCCGGGGGTGTCTATCAGATTTAATGTGTAGATTTCGCCGTCAGACGCCTTGTAATTCAT
The DNA here is from genome assembly GCA_012520295.1 of Clostridiales bacterium. Taxonomy (GTDB): domain Bacteria; phylum Bacillota; class Clostridia; order Oscillospirales; family Oscillospiraceae; genus JAAYOP01. Next base: position 1,775 of record JAAYOP010000149.1, read on the forward strand.
GCTTACGGCGTGAGCCTTGATGGTTATTCCCCGTTCCCGCTCCAGGTCCATTTTGTCCAGGAGCTGGTTTTCCATTTCACGCGGATCGACGGCATTACACTTTTCCAGCAATCTGTCGGCCAGGGTACTTTTCCCGTGATCTATATGCGCTATTATAGAAAAATTTCTTATTTTGCTTTGGTCGGTCAATTTTTTCACCCCTGATTGGTAAGTATATTGATTAAGAGCCTGCCGGGCGAATTCGTCGAGTTTTTCAGGCATAGGAATTTTCAGATGTCCGCCCCGGGTCATTTCTTCTATATTGGCTTCCAGGATTTTAAGTCTCGCATCGGTGAGAAGCCGGGCGGCATTGCCCTCCCTGCAAAGGCTTGCATACAGTTTGTATAGGCTTAAGGCCAGGTATTCCGCAGAGCAGTTTTTTAGCTCCCCTTGATCCCATGTGTCTAAAAGAGCAACCAGGTCGGAAAAGAATTTTGCGGTGGTGTCCGTAAGATCTGTGAAACGCGATGCCTCATCGTTTGAGTTTTTCAACACAAGACCGCTTCTGATGCCGGATACTCCCAGCAGATAATCCACGGAAACACCGTAATACTCCGCTGCTTTACAAATAAAATCCAGGCCTGGTTCACGAAGCCCGTTTTCATAGTGGGACAGCAGAGCCTGGGATATGTGCAGGTCCGATGCGGCAGCTCTTTGACTAATGCCCTTTTCCCGCCTCAGACCGGATAGTATATCCGGAAACTTTCCTCTCATATCCCTTCCCTCCGTTTCTGACCGTGCACAAGGCCCCGCTTGGTTATTCTTTTATTTTGTATGTATAACATTATATTGTCTGATTGTTCCTTTGTAAATAGCAGCATTCGATTCGTCCGGCGGGCTTTTTAGGCGTTATACTGCGAAATTCAATATTCTAATATATTATAGAATATTTTGCAAAGTTTTAGAGCGCTGCTGCTTGACTTTTACTGATAAAGTGATAAATTATAAATGTTTAATAGGAGGGTTTAAAATGGAACAATTAAAAGTTGTTATTGAGGGTTCAGGTCGTCATTTGCATTTAACAAGAGAACACCTGGATTTTCTTTTTGGAAAAGACTTCGAGCTGGAAGTCAAAAAGTATTTGTCACAACCCGGAGAATTTGCATCGAATTCAAAGGTTGATCTTGTAGGGCCAAAGGGAACCATCAAGGGAGTTTCCATAGTGGGGCCCTGCAGAAAGGCTACACAGGTAGAGTTGTCTTTTTCCGATGCAAGAGTGCTGGGAATTACACCTCCAATCCGGGAGAGCGGAGACATTAAGGGCAGCGCCCCTATCACAATAGTCGGTCCTAATGGAAAGCTGGAGCTTGAGGAAGGGGCAATAGTAGCAAAAAGGCATCTTCATCTGACGGTTGAGGACGGCGAGAAATACGGCATCAAGGACAAGGAAATTGTCCAGATAAAGGTCGAGGGCGAGCGGGCCTTGATTTTCGACGAAGTTATTGCCAGGGTAGGCCCCAAATACGCCACTTTTGCTCACATCGATTATGATGAGGTAAACGCAGCCGCGCTGTTCGGCGATATGGTCGGAACGGTTATAAAGAAACAGCGCTGAGCCGCTGGCCATATTTCCCATCCCCCAAATGATAATCTTTATCTGCGGGCTGATTTTATTATGAAAATAAACAGGCAGAGGCAGCTGACCTCTGCCTGATTTATGATAATTTAATGATGTTTCTGATTGGTAATAATGGTTATCGACATGATGTTGGCTATGTGATAAAATAAAAATGTCTGTCGATACGCTCTGACCCGGCTGCTACGATCCAGGAAACAAGGAGGCAGTCTATAATAATGTCCGCCGGATAAACCGGTATTCCGGTTTATCCGTCTGACAAAACTATCGGTATGGTGGGACGATTTATGAAACCGTCAATGCTTCTGATACGCAATCCGCTGGCAGGCAGTTACAGAGCCCAGAACAAGTTTATGGAAGCGGCCTCTGTGATATTTAAAAGCGACTACAAGGTATACATGTATTCTACTCAGTATTCCGGAGACGCTGCCAGAATTATCGCCGAAACCGGCATGAATTATGATGTGGTTGTCTGCTTTGGGGGCGACGGGACGCTTAATGAAGTAATAAACGGGGTCATGAACCTGGAAAAGCGCCCTCTGTTGGGATATATACCCGCAGGAACAACAAATGATTTCGCCTGCGGTCTGGGGCTGTCCAAGAGCATCGTTGAAGCCGCGCAGGATGTTCTGGAGGGTGAGCCGGTGCCGCTGGATATAGGCTGTTTTAATAACGACAGGTATTTTTCATATGTGGCTTCCTTCGGAAGCTTTACAAAGGCTTCCTATTCAGCTCCGCAGGATGTGAAAAATGCGTTGGGATATCCGGCCTATCTGCTGGAGGGCCTAAAGAGCATAGGTGATCATCATTCATATACAATAAAGCTGAAAACGAAGGATATGGAGCTGGAGGACGAGTTTATATTCGGAGGAGTATCAAATTCCACATCTATGGGAGGTATTTTGAAGCTTAGCGAAAGTGACGTGGATCTCAGCGACGGGCTTTTTGAAGTTATGTTCATAAAAAAACCACAGAACATTATACAAATACAGAAGCTGTTGATGGGGATTGCCACACGAAACTATGAAATAGATCAGATTGTCAGGTTTAAGACAGATCATATCATAATCCACTCTGATACCTCAATAGCATGGACTGTAGACGGCGAGTTCGGAGGAGTAAACACTCAGGTTGACATAAAAAACTATCATCACGCGGTAAAGATTATAAAGCCAAGGCGGAATGGGAAGGAGAAGGTGAAGGATAATGCTCTCAATTAGGAATCTCTCGTATGAAGTAACCGGAGAAAAAGGGAAAATTAAGATACTTGATAATATAAGTGTCGACATTAAAAAAGGCAGTTTTACCGTTATAACGGGCCCCAACGGCAGCGGAAAGACAACCCTTGCAAAAGCCATTATGGGCCTGGCCTCCCCAAAAACCGGTAAGATGAGCGGAAGTATTGTATTCAACGGTAAGGAGCTTATGAATCTCTCAGTTACCGAGAGGGCAAAGCTGGGCATAAGCTACGGCTTTCAGCAGCCCCCCAGATTCAAGGGTATCAGCGTGACGGATTTACTGAGTATCGCCGCGGGCAAAATACTCAGCCGTGATGAACACTGTTCCTATCTCAGTCAGGTCGGGCTCTGTACGGATGTGTACTTAAACAGGGAGATAGACTCCGGCCTGTCCGGAGGAGAGCTCAAAAGAATTGAAATAGCCACACTCCTTGCCAGAGATGCTTCCCTGATGATGTTTGACGAGCCGGAAGCGGGCATAGATCTGTGGAGCTTTGCAAAGCTCACGGAGATATTCGGCACTATCCATAAAAGGAAAAGGGATACAACAATCATAATAATTTCCCATCAGGAGCGCATTATAAGGCTGGCGGACGAAATTATTCTGATAAAATCCGGAGCTGTTGCGGACAGGGGGAGCAGCGGCGAAATACTGCCTCATATTATTGAGGATACTGTGACAGAATGTACCTATCTGGAGGGAGCGGCAAATGAATAGTATAGAGAAAAATCTTCTGGCCCAGATAGCGGATTTGCATGAGGTTCCAATGGGAGCTTACAATATTCGTGAGGACGGAAAGCTGCACAGCAGAAACACGACGAAAAATATTGATATTATATCAAAAACCGATAAACAGGGTATAGAGATAAGAATTAAGCCTGGTACAAAAAATGAAAGCGTTCACATACCTGTCATAATAACAAAAACCGGCCACACTGAGCTGGTATATAACGATTTTTTTATAGGTGAGAATTCTGATGTTTTAATAGTAGCCGGCTGCGGCATTCATAACAGTGGCTGTGAGACCTCCCGGCATGACGGGGTACACACGTTTTACCTGGGCAAAAACTCCAGGATAAAATACGTGGAAAAGCACTACGGAGAAGGGGAGGGTACGGGGGAGAAGGTTATGAATCCCCAGACTGTTGTATATATGGAGCCGGGCTCATATATCGAGATGGAAACAGTGCAGATAAAAGGAGTCGACAGCACAAAGCGGCATACAAAAATAGAGGCCGGAGAGGGATGCGAGATAGTCATAATCGAGAAGCTAATGACCCATGACAGGCAGAGCGCCGTTTCCGAAATGGACATAAATCTCAACGGTGACGGTTCAAAAGCCAGGGTAATATCCCGCTCTGTGGCCCAGGATGATTCAGAACAGACCTTTTACCCGTCGGTGACCGGAAATGCCCAGTGCTTTGGCCATGTCCAATGTGACAGTATAATTATGCAAAACGCCAAAGTTCGTTCGATACCCGCCATAAACGCCTTCCATGTAAACGCCCAGCTTATTCATGAGGCGGCAATAGGGAAAATAGCCGGGGATCAGTTGCTCAAGCTCATGACTCTGGGCCTTTCGGAAGAGGAGGCCGAGGAAAGAATATTGAGCGGATTTTTAAAGTAGGTTAAGCCTGATAATAAAGAAATTTTATCTAATAGTGAGAAAAGAAGAGTATAAAAAAACTACCTTTTATAGCATTTGGCAAAAAAATAATCACAAAAGGAAAAAATTTAGTATGTAAATTGTATAGTGTACAATGATATGGTCTAAAAAAAGAAGAAGCTGACCCCTAACTGTGGTAAAATGGTAAGTGCTAACAAACCAATCACAGAAAGGGATAGCTTCTATGAAAAGAATAGCACAAAA
>JAAYOP010000013.1 GCA_012520295.1 Clostridiales bacterium
AAATGTCATTAAAGCAAAACCAAACATGTATTCAATATTGCAGAACAATATGGTATAATAGTCGCGCTGCGACTATTATACTTTTATGGCGCGCCGCCTCGCCGCTACGCTGGCAACCGGCGGCGATGCCATCATCATTATTGGTAGGTCAGACGGGGACATGCCGAAGATAACATATAGTTGAAGGATGAGAAAATGATTACTTACGAAATAGACGGAACCCTGTATATAAACATGACAAACAGGTGTACAAACACCTGCTCCTTTTGTATAAGGACCGAGTCAAAAACCTTTGAATATGACCTGTGGCTGGACAGGGAGCCAGAGGTGGAAGAGATAATCGATGAAATTGGAACTGCCGATAAATATGAAGAAGTGGTATTCTGCGGTTTTGGTGAGCCTATGATAAGGCTGCCAGATCTTATTGAGGTGGCAAGGCATCTTAAAAAGATCAATAAAAAGGTGAGGGTCAACACAAACGGGCAGGCGGATCTGATATGGGGCAGAAAGGTAGCCCGGGAGCTTGAAGGTCTCGTGGACCACATTTCCATAAGCCTGAACGCAAGCAATCCCAGATCCTATCAGGAACTGTGTTCCTCTGAATTCGGTGAAAAAGCCCATCAGGCCATAATAGATTTTGCCATAGAATGCCTGAAGTATATTCCCCAGGTAACCCTGAGCGTGGTGGACGTGATACCGGGAGAGGAAATCGAAAAATGCCGTGAAATAGCCGAAAAGGCGGGAACATCATTCAGAGTGCGCCATATGCAGGACTGAGAAAGTAAACGGAGACAGATATGAGAGCATCTATTGAAAACAGGTATAAGATGACCAGGGATGTATATCTGGACTGGGTAAAGCATCCCATTCCCGAGAGAGGGAAGAAACGGATTTCGACTAATTTTATATGGGTAGGTTTTTCGGTTATAGCCCTTTACCTGTCATTAAAGGGCTTTACGGACGGGGAATATGTGGTTGCCGCCTGCTTTTTTCTCCTCGCATTAATCAGCATCTTTTCCGTCTTTTTCATGACCAGGTTTGCGGGACTGAGGGAATTTCGGAAAATGGCAAAGTTCCAGGGAGCCGATGAATGGGAAAGGGTCATACGGTTTTCCGATGAGGTGACCTTTCAGGACGGCGGGTCAAAATCCCGGTTTTCATATGATATGTTCACAGAGCTTGTGAAAACCGGTGACTATCTGGCCCTTCGCCTGAACAGGGGCCTATACTTAAGGCTCTGGAAAAACGGCTTTAAGTACTGCCCCGTTCCGGAGTTTATTGAGTTTATCAAACATAAAAACCCGAATATAAAGGTCAGGGAAGCCCAGTAGAAGCACAGACACTGTATAATATAAAAGCCCTGTGAAGCAATACAGGCCAGCTATGAAAAGTCGAGTATAAATTAATACCCGCAATTCGATTCATTCAGTCAATCAAATGAATAATGCGAAAGGATTTGCTCAGTGGAAATTAAGCAATAGTTCGGGACTGTTTTGGTCGCTTCTCATAGCCCGTCCCCAATGGGATGACGTGGAAATACCGCGGATAAATTACGAGTCATATCTTCGCGCGGGGAAGAGAAAGGCGTGAATGAAGCTGTGGAAGAGAAGCTCTCCGATGCCTGTGACCACCGCGGCCACAACACAGTCCACAAGGTCTATAACTCCATAGCCGGACCAGTTGAAAAGATGGATTATAATCAGGGCCAGGCCTATGTCGGTAATGGACGCTATCATATTTCCGAAGGCAGGCAGTACTATCAGGTCTCCGATAATATAGGACGCGACTGTGACCGCAAGAGATATCATCAGTATCTGCCAGAAGCTGAGAGCGGTCATAATGTTCAAAACTATTTCGAGAATAACGGCAATCAGAATAAACTTGGCTGCCAGTGCGATAACATGCTTCATAAAAACCTCCCAAAGCAAAAGGAGTAAAACCTTTTTGCGTTAAAATAAATAAAGCTCAATGCTGTCGGTATATATTTTCAAATATACCGGCTTTTTTATGCACAGCTTTTACTTTTAATACGTGTCAGAAAAAGAGTATAGTTTTTTATGAAATATCAAAAAATGAATTGGTAATCCGTATTGGAAGGATAATATGCTGACGCTTCTTAAAAATGTAAAACAATCGCCCTGCGACCGGGACGGCGGCAGGGATGTATTAATTGGGGGCGGCAAGATCTGTAAAATCATGCCCCCCGGTGAAATGGATTATACGGACAATATAATTGACTGCGAGGGCCTAAATGTTTATCCCGGCCTGATAGATCAGCACCTGCACATTCTGGGCGGGGGCGGAGAGGAAGGCTTCTCCAGCAGATTAGAGGAAATCGCCATTGACCGGATAGTCTCGGCCGGTGTTACTACTGTTGTGGGGATACTGGGGGCTGACGGCTGCACGCGGGGCCTTGAGAGCCTGTATGCAAAGGCAAAGGCGCTGGAGGACCTGGGGCTGACGGCTTACCTGTATTCCGGCAGCTATCTGATACCGGCGGTGACTCTGACAGGCAGCATTGAAAGGGACCTGGTGTTCATTGACAAGGTAATAGGCGTAAAGACGGCAATAGCCGATCACCGCTCATCACAGCCTGACATCCGGCAGCTTTTAAATCTTGCGTCCCGTACCCATCTGGGAGGGCTGTTGGGTGGCAAGGCGGGGGTGCTGCATATACATGTGGGCGACGGAAAGGACGGACTCAGACTGCTGGGCGATATGCTGGAGTGCTCAGATTTACCGCTAGAAATGTTTGTGCCCACCCATGTGAACCGTTGTAAGGCTCTTCTCGAGCAGGCTGTTAAATACTGCATAAGGGGTGGGTATATAGACCTTACCGCGGGAGAGAAGGCAGGTCTTCCGGTTTGGGAGGCGCTGGATATATTGAAGAGGGAGAATATTGACCTGAGCCGTGTGACTGTCAGCTCAGATGCAAACGGCAGCGCGCCGGGAGGGAAAGCGGGGGAAATAGAGGCTCTGTACCGGGATATTGTGGAAACCATAAACAGGTCGGTTCTGGATGCGCGGGAGGCCTTTCGCCTCGTCACGGAAAATGTGGCGAAGGTTTTGAAGCTGTTTCCCCAAAAGGGGGCGATAGCCGAAGGGGCGGACGCGGATATTCTGATTGCAGACAAAAATTTCAAAATTATAAAGCTGCTGAGTAAGGGAAAGCTTATGTTGGACAACAGTGCGGCAAAATAACTCCGGGAGGAAAAGCGCGGTGGACGAGAACAAAAACGGCTATCTGATTATAATCGGCGGAGGTGAGGACAGGACAGGCAGGAGTGAAGTGCTGGGACAGGCATCTTTGCTTCTGGAGCAGTCCGGGGTATTGACTGTTTTGACCACAGCAACAGAAAATCCCCGGAGCGCGGGTGAAAAATACCGGGAGACCTTTAAAGCCCTTGGAATAAAAAACATACAAATACTGAACATAAACACCAGAGAAGATGCGAACAAAGAGAGCTATTGCGAAAAAATCAGAAACTCAAACGCGATATTTATGACCGGAGGAGATCAGCTCAGGATAACCAGCATACTGGGCGGAACAACGGCCTGCGACCTGATAAAAGCCGTATATTTTTCAGGAGGGCTCATTATGGGAACCAGCGCGGGCGCCTCCGCGATGAGCTCCACAATGATAGTCCAGGGCAACGACAATGAGCCCGCAAGAAAATGCACGTTAAAAATGGCGCCCGGTCTGGGACTCATAGGCGGGGTTATTATTGACCAGCATTTCGACCAGCGGGGCAGGTTTGGCAGGCTGATATGCGGCGTGGCGGAAAATCCCGATGTGCTGGGCATAGGCATAGACGAGGATACCTCTGTCAAGGTGTATCCCGACCTGCATTTTGAGGTGATAGGCTCAAACTCCGTGACAATAATAGACGGCAGGTCCATTGAGGCATCCAATGTGACGGAGCTGAGGCAAAACGAGCTACTGTCTATTGTGGGTGCGAGGGTTCATGTGCTGCCCCAGGGCTTCGGATACGATTTGAATACACGAAAGGTTTTGCGTTTAAATGAAAAACAACCAGATAATGATTTGTGATTTCAAAATATTCAGCGGAAGGAATATCTACAGTCAATCCCCGGTCATGAAAATGATTGTGGATATCGGCAAATACGGGAATATCCCCACAAAGGATATTCCCGGCTTCAATGAAAAGCTGTTGGAGGCCTTCCCCGGTCTCAGGACCAATTATTGCGGTCTGGGGTACCCGGGGGGCTTTCTGGACAGGCTCAGAGAGGGCACGTATATGGCCCATGTTCTGGAGCATATCATTTTGGAAATGCAGTCAATGACAGGGTATGATGTGAGCTACGGCAAAACAAGGACAATTGAGGAGCCCTCCATATACTATCTTGTCTATGAGTATGAGAACGAAATATGCGGAATTGAATGCGGAAAGGCCGCCGTTTTTATTCTGAACTATCTCCTTGCGAAAAAGGATGTCAAGACAGATGAGTTCATTGAGTATTTAAAGAAGGTTTCCATGGAAACCGAGCTGGGGCCCAGCACAGGGGCGATAGTACGAGAGGCAAAAAAGCAGGGAATACCCGTGACAAGAATCGGCAGCGGGAGCCTTGTGAGACTGGGCTACGGAAAACACAGCAGGCTCATCCAGGCATCTCTGACCGATGCCACCTCCTGCATATCCGCCGATATTTCCTGCAACAAGCAGCTGACAAAGCACCTGCTCAGGGAGCATAAGATACCGGTCCCCTATGGCAAGGTGGTTTATTCGGAGATTTCTGCCCTGATGGTGGCTGAGCAGATAGACGCTCCTGTAGCCATAAAACCCCTGGACGGCAACCAGGGCAAGGGCGTTCACTTGAATATCACCGGGAAAAAGGCGGTAAAAGCAGCCTTTCGCGATGCCTCAAAATACAGCAGCGGTATTCTGGTGGAAGAATGTGTCGCTGGCTCGGACTACAGGCTGCTGGTGGTGGGAAACAGGGTTTGCGCGGCGGCAAAAAGAATACCGGCCTGTGTGACGGGGGACGGTAAGCACACTGTTAAAGAGCTGGTGGAAATTGTAAATATGGACCCAAACAGGGGTGAGAAGCATGAAAAACCGCTGACAAAGATTATGCTGGACGAGACGGCCCTGGATATGCTGAAGAAAAACGGGGTCACCGCCGAGACCGTTCTGCCCGCCGGTAAGACCGTTAATCTCAGGGAAAACGGAAACCTCAGCACCGGGGGAACCTCGATAGACTGTACAGATATCGTGCACCCAGAAAATGCCGATATAGCAGTTCGGGCCGCCAATGCCATCGGTATTGACATAGCGGGTATAGACATGGTTGCAAGGGATATCTCCGTGCCGATAACCGAGAGCGGAGGGGCTGTTGTGGAGGTGAATGCCGCGCCTGGCCTGAGAATGCACCTGTATCCGTCCTTCGGAAAACCGAGGGATGTGGCGTCAGATATCATAAACCTGCTGTTTCCTACCCCGCAGTCCCGGCGCTTCCCGATAGTATCCGTCACGGGAACAAACGGTAAGACCACAGTGGTCCGCCTGATTGCCCATACTCTTGCCGGAGCGGGGATGGACGTGGGCTATACGAACACAAACGGTACATTTATTAATGGTCAGTGCGTATCCAGGGGCGACAATTCCGGGCCCAGAAGCGCCAGAGCGCTGCTTTCAAGCAAAAAAATAGATGCGGCGGTGCTGGAAACGGCACGGGGCGGCATCGTAAGGGAAGGACTTGGTTATGATCTTGCCGATGTGGGCGTGATTACAAACATATCCGAGGACCATCTGGGGCTTGACGATATAGAGACACTGGAGGAACTGGCCCATGTCAAATCCCTTGTTGTTGAGGCTGTGAAAAAAGAAGGCTGCGCGGTGCTCAATGCGGCGGATCCCTCAACTGCGTGGATACTGGAAAGAGTCAGGGTAAGACCTGTGCTGTTTGGCATCGATAAGCGCGAGGCGGAGAAGTTTTCAGGTTCCGATATCGTATATGCCTATGTTGAGGACGATGTTTTGCGCATACGCGACGGGGCTTTGGTGACCGATATAATCAGAACGGAAAGCATACCCATCACCCAGAGAGGACTTATTGGGTGCAATGTTGAAAACGCCCTAGCGGCAGCCTCGGCCCTCTATGGCCTGGGAGTGCCTGTTGAAGCAATCAGAAATGGGCTTGGCAGTTTTTCGGAAAACACCGGCAGGTTCAGCATGTTCCAGCTGGGTCCTGTCAGAATTATGCTGGATTACAGCCACAACCCGGCCGGGTACAGGCAGGTTATAGATACCTGCAGGAAAATTGAGCGGGAAAGCCTGGTGGGAATCATAGCCATGCCTGGTGATCGGACGGATTCATCCATTTCCGATGTGGGAAGTCAGTGTGCCATGGCTTTTGATCGCATTTATATAAAGGAGGACTATGACCCTCGGGACAGAAGAAAAGGAGAGGTGGCCGGGATACTCCACCAGTCTGTCCTCAGGGAGGGCTTTGACAAGGACAGTGTTTTCGTTCTGGCCGATGAGTTGAGCGCTCTGGAAAAAGCACTGGAGGACGCTTCTCCCGGCGATTTGATAGTTTTATTCTATGAAGAATTCGATCATCTGAGGGACTATTTGCTCCACAGGGGAGCAAGGCAGGTACCCATAACTGCGGTACGCAAGTCCCTTAATAAGGTTTGAATGCCCGTGGCTTCCTTATTGATTACTATATATCAGGCTTTCAAAGCCGCTTGTATATTCAATGCTCCCGTCTTTAAATATAAAAATGGCTTCAGTATTGGGAATACTTTCAATATAATTCATGCTCTTTTTCGGAGGCATATTAAAGATGGCGGTGGAAAGGGCATCGGCCATGCCTGAGCCGGGGCATATCACAGAAACCGCTTCGTAATAATCGGAGGGCATGAGGGTATCTGGATTAATTATATGATGGTATCTGGCTCCGTCTACGGTATAGTATCTCTCATATCCACCGCTGGAAACAAGGGAGCCATCGGCAATAAGGACGGACATGAGATCACTGTCAGGGGCGGATTTGTCCGGATTGCGAATGGAGATAACCCAGGGCATGTTCGGATATTCGCCGTCCAGTTTGCCGCCGATAGCCCTCACGTTTCCCCCTACGCTCAGCAGCAGGTTAGTTACGCCCTGCCTCTCCAGCCAGAGGGCAGTCTGCTCCACGGCATAGCCCTTTGCCACAGCGCCCACATCCAGACGCATATCAGGATCATTTAAGTAGACGGTGGACAGTTCTTTGTCAATCTTGATGTCATATATGTCCGTGTGCCGGGCCGCCTCCCGGAGCAGTTCCGGCGGCGGGAGATGGGCATTGGCCGGGCTGTTTATGCCCCGTGTCCTGTAGTCATGCCATATACTCAGCACCGAGCCCATGGCCACATTGACGGCACCCCCCGTTGCCTCATACTGCTCTAGGGCAAACTCCAGAAGATCGATGATCTTCCCGTCTACCTGGACGGGAGCTGTTCCTGCGTTGTCGTTTATGGTCTTTATATTGTTAATGCCCTCATATTCGTTATAAATATCATAGAGCATGTGATACTCTTCCAGCTTATTTTTTATTTTCTCCGCCAGAAGGGTAAAATCCTCCCGGCTCTCGGAATAGCCCACTATCACGGTTACCGTATCAAACAGGGATATGAATTCTGCCTGGTACCTGTTTGGCTTATTTGTGCAGCCAGAGGACAGGGCGGTTATCAGGAGTATAAAAAGAGCCGCCAGTTTTTTCATTTGCGCCATTAGTACTCCTCCCGGAAAAAAGGAGAGGCAAAAGCCTCTCCGCCAAACCAAATTATACTTCTTATTATATATCTACTTCATATGCCTTTAAATGTCAAGGGTTTCTAAGCTATTTTGGCCAGGGCCTCTTTAAAGTCCGCAATGCCAATCGTCACAGATGACGACAGGTCAGCCTCGGTGGGAACCTGATTTTCATTGACGGCAATGCTCTGAACCTCAGACAGGGTCTTGCCGGTAACATATTTGGCAAAGGCCTCTGCCTGCTCGTTCCATTCCTTGCCGATGGAGGAAGCTTTCTTCATACCGTAATCGTCTCCCAGCTCATTTTTGGTGGGTGGAGCCACGGTCAGGTCGGTCGTGATTTTTCCGGATGAATCGAAGTTTATTCTGCTCTGGGAGGCATCGATTATGCAGCTGGTGATCTTGCCCTGTGAGTCTGTGGTAGCCGCTACATAGGTTGAGTATATTTCGGCAAGTCCCGGTTCCTCCCCGGCATTCGCCGAGCGGCCCATATTTGTCGAAATACCCAGCTTCAGCACATCGCTTTCCTTCGCGCCCAGATCCTTTGCGTTTTCAACGGCAATTTCAATCAGGTCTATATAGGTGCCTATTGACATGGTAACGGAGGACTTCAGATCATCACCGGTGGGATGATTTGTTTCGTCCACAGCTATGTTCCTGACCTCGTCCACGGTCTTGCCCTGCACATAGCTTGCCAGTGCAGAGGCCTGCTCGCTCCATTCCTTGCCTATTGAAGACACCTTTTTCATGCCGTATTCTTCGCCCAGTTCGTTTTTTGTCATAAATTGCGTATCCATGGGAGTGGTCAGCCTGCCTTCGGAATCGAAGTTGATTTTGCTCTGGGCCGAGTCGATGACGCATTTTATGATTGTGCCCTGGGCATCAATCGTAACGGCGACTGCTACAGAATCAGCCTGGGCCAGTCCGTCGTCTTCGCCCGCATCGGTGGATTTTCCGATTGAGGTGGAGATAGCAAGGCCGGTTTTCACCGATTTTTCAGCTGCGCCGCCGTTTCCGGGGGTTGTGGTGTTTCCGTCAGTCCTGTTATCTGATTTGCAGCCTGCCAGTAACGCAGTGGCCAGCACTGCTGCCAGAACAAATGTGAATATTCTTTTCATAGTATTCCTCCATATAAAGTCAGAATTTTTGGTATAACAATACACAGTATATGCCATATGGGTATATAATACGTTGTCAAAGAGGTTGGTTAATAATATTCAGCTTTTTAAAAACCGGAATGCTTACCTTTAGTAAAACTGAGGTTACCGAGCCGGCGATAATTCCGAAGAGCAGGAGAAAGGGCAGGTAGAACCACAGAGGGGTTCCTAAAATAATCGATGCCGCCGAAATCTGACCAATATTGTGGAAAACAGCTCCTGATATGCTGATGAGGAGCCAGGAGAGTCTGTTTTTTGAAGTGAGCAGAAGGAAAACCATTGCCAGAAGGGACAGGATTCCGCCGGAAAGGCTGAGTGTTCCCGCAACGGCGCCTCTTGTTATAAAGACAAACAGACTCTTTAAGGCCGCCACAGCGAAAGCGCTGCGCCATTTCAGAAAGAAAAGGGTAAACATGACTACAATGTTGGACAGGCCCAGCCGTATACCGGGCACAGGCGCCGGTATGGGGATAACGCTCTCAACCAGAGACAGCACAAGGGCAAGGGCAAAAAGCATGGCAGTGAGAGCAATGTGTTTAATTTTGTCCGTATTTATTTTTCGGTCCATATCTTTTACTTTCATTCTCATTAGCCTTTTTTCCGAATTTCATATGGCGGCTGTCAGCCGATTATAATGTCCGCACCGGTGCTTTCTTCGGCGACTATCTTCACATAGATCTCATTTGGCAGGCAGGCGGCGAAATGACCTTTTTTGCTCAGCCTGCCGCTGTTTATGCAGACCTTATCCGGGCAGTCGGACTTGATAAACCCAATGCTCCCGTCATCATAAATCTTAAAGACCACATCCGGAACCTCCTCCACGGAAAATTCTCTTTCTCCGGCGGAGGTCAGGTGTATTCTTTCAACCAGCCTGGATTTATAATATATCTCCGCGTATGCGCCCTTTTCCGCCCCTGCGTTTTTAATGAGAAACCAGGCGGCAAGTCCTGACGCTATCAGGGCCACAACGGCAATGATTATTATATCGTTTTTCTTAGCAAGCTTCATTTGGCAGCCCAGCCTGACAATAATCCTCCCGCAAAAATAAGGATTGTATGCGCTACAATTATCAGCAGGAAGTTTTTTATAGATATTATAAAGGTTTCCTCCTTGATTTGTCTATTGTTGAATACATTAATATTTTTTTGCACCTGGATTATTGTTATAAGGAGAATCAGGCTCAGGGGAGACAAAAAGCCCATGACGACCATAACTATAACGGAAGCATATGCCAGATAATACAGCAGGGAGAAAACCCTAAGGCTGTGCTCTTTCAGATAGTAGGCAAGGGTGAATCTGCCCACCTTCACGTCATGGGAGAGATCGCAGATATTATTGGCCAGCATTATATTGGCAGTCAGGCAAAAGGGCAGTACGGACAGCAAGAGCAGCGAGATCGCTGGCCTGACATTCAGCTCGATCAGGAGCTTTCCTTCCCGGAGAAAATAGGACAGAAGCGCTCCCCGGGGGGTGTTTATATAGACAATTATAACCGGAATCATCAGTCCGTAAAATAAACCAGACACAAATTCCCCCAACGGGATGTGGGATATGGGAAGCGGACCGAATGAATAAAGGACACCGAAAATGAAGCACAGTCCGCCCAGAATCAGAACGACAGTATCGGTCAAATAAAAAAAATATATGCCCAGAGCGGCGCTGATAAAAAAGAGAACCACTGTGATAGATAAGGCTGTGTACCGGCGGAATTGGAGGGTCTGATGGTTCTTTTTCGTGTCAAAATAGTTGTTGATTGTGGTTGCCGTGAGATCAAAGCACAGCATACCCAGGAAGAAAATCAGCGTAGGTAAGGGCTTTATGGGTATTCCGGTGTAGAACAGGTATGCCAGAGTCATCAGGAAAGGGAAGACGCTTGTAATCTTTGTTTTAATCTCCACATAGCTTAAAAACCGCTTTAAGACAGCCATAGATTTAGCTCCAATAACTTTTAAGACTCGGAAATACCTGCCGCCCTGTCAAGTAAAACAGCCAGTCTCGTTTTCTTTTCCGGAATTGTGTTCAGGGAGTCAATCAGTTTTTTTGTTTTTGAACGGTATGTTGCTATTTTCGAATGTGTGTACTCAAGTCCTCCCGCGGCCTTGACCGCCGCCTTCAGCTCCCGGGCGTCTATTTCGTTTATCCTCTCCTTCAGGCTCATTTCTGCTCCAAGAGCATAGATGAGAGGCAGCGTCACAACGCCCTGCCGAAAGTCTGAAAGCACGGGTTTATTTGCTGTTTTTTTGGTGGCCTCATAATCTGCGCAATCATCGGCCAGCTGGAATATAAGACCGATATTATTTCCGATTTTCAGATATTTATCCTTTTGCTCCTCTGCCTCCCCGGAAAACAAAAAGCCGGCCAAAAAGGAGGCTTCAAAGAGAGCGGCGGTTTTGCCCGATATAATCCTGAAATATTCCCTCTCACTGAGATTGAAATTTCTGATGTTCGAATTCTGCCTCAGCTCTCCCATCAGAATCTCCGTTAAATAGCGGGGGAGCAGATTTTTGATACTCTCCAAATCCCTCCGCTCATCCTGAGAGGATATTGATGAGGCAAGCTCAAAAGCCAGACAGAAAAGGTAGTCTCCGCACAACACGGCGGCTTTTGCGCCGAATTTTTTATGCAGTGATGTCATACCGCGCCTTTTTTCAGCATTATCTATAATATCGTCGTGGACAAGGGTTGCCAGGTGCAAAAGTTCGATGGCCGCGGCTGCTTTTGCGGCATCTGCTCTGATTGCGCATTCATTATCCATTGAGACCGTCAGCATAGCCCTTGCTCGGATATATTTTCCTTCCGTGCGGGCCAGATATCCCGTCTGGCGCCTTATTATTCTGGGCGCGTTTTTCAGGCAGCGCTCGATTTCATTTTCGGTCATGGTCAGAGCTTGCTCGTAGTCAATGGTTTCAAAAGGCGCGTCAGGCATTAGTTTATTATTAACCATTTCAGTCATGATAGATATATAACCGCCTTACCCAGCCTATCCGCTTCCACCTCTTTTTAAGAAGGGGCGTGGTGTAATAGTCAAGGCCGAAAATGCTGCCCGCGCCATATAGCAGTGCGATTGCCGCGAATACCATCCATATATTGGACAGATAGAGCCCTGTTGTGGCCGCAAACATAAACAGCAGGATAAGGGAAACCAGGCTTGACAGAGTGGTAAAAAGACCGCCAATCATTGAAAGACCTATAAGTATTTCCATTAATACCACAAGAACCTGCATGACCATCTGGACCCAGTCGGTGGGCATAATGACTTTGCTGACAAACCAATCCACAATGGGTATATTGAGCTTAAACGCGAAGTCGGAAAGAGTGGACTCGGCAAGAGATTTGCCGCTGACGAAGACAGGCCTGATAATCCCCAGGATGTTCCAGTCCAGCAGCACTGTTCCCGCAGCCGCGCCCGTATCGGCAGCGGCGCCGGTGGCGCTTGTCACGGCATCCGCGGCAGCCTGGGTGGTGGCGGCTGTAACAGCGTCGGTTTTATTTAAGATGGCTTCAAACCAGGCATACGCCCCTCCGAAGAAGCCTTCCAGCTTGGGGGTTTTCAGCCAGCCGCCCACTATCTTCATAACGCCCTCATAGACCCATACAACGCCCAGCCATAGCCTAAGGGCGACCAGAAGGAAGCTGGGGGTGCGGTTAGAGAAATGACCTCCAACAAAGCTGCGCCTGTTTCTTATGGTGAAAAATTCATGCTTCAGATAGCTGAAGACCTTGTTCCAGCCCAGTATCTGGAAGAAATAGACTATGTTTATAAAATGCTTTGTGAACATGGCCAGAAAGGACGGCAGGTTTATCATGTGTTTTGCAGTTCCTACCCGTGCAGTCCCATAGCGCCCGCCCACGCTGACCATTGTCCCGTGGAATCTTGGCCTGTAGGGCTTGAGCTTTCCATGACCGGTGATTGAGATGTATATATTCTCAGCGGCTGTGTGGGCGCTTTGCTCGCAGTTTTCCACCATCTGGGGTACCGGCTCGTTTTCTCCCGGGGGGGTAAAACACAGGTTGTCGCCGATGATAAATACCCTGTCATCCTTTTCACATCTCAGGTAGTCATCGGTTAAAAGCCGGCCCCTTCCGGAACAGGGAAGAAATTTGGCGGTTTTCTGGGTTATCTCCGCGCTCTCTATTCCTGCGGTCCATATGACGGTGCCCACATCGAAGCTGACACGCTGGGAATCCTTTTCCAAAATTATGTTTTCCGGGCCCACTTCAACCACCCGGGAGGAGAGCATGACCTCCACGCCCATCTTTTCAAGGCGTTTTTGTATCTTTCCGGAGAGCTTTTCCGGCAGAGAGGTAACCACTCGGTCAAGGAAGTCGCAGTTTACTATTTTCACCTGCTCGCGGTCAATTTCATAAACCTCGCACAAAACAGGCACATATTCCGCCAGCTCTCCTGCCATTTCAACACCCGTCAGGCCGGCTCCCACAACGAAAAATGTTAGAAGCTTCTTTCTCCTGTCCCCATCGGTTTCCTCCGAGGCCTGCCTGAAGCAATTTACTATATGCTCATGAAGCCGGACTGCGTCCTGATAGGACCACAGGGGATAGGTATTCTCCTGGGCCCCTGGGATATCGAAATAGGCAGGGCGGGACCCGGCAGCCATGACCAGATAGTCATAGTCATACCTGCCCTTTTTACCTGTTACAGTTCTTTTTGATGTATCTACCGATTCAACCAAATCGTGGACAATGTCTACGCGCCTGCCGGCAAAAACCCTTTTCAGGCTGATTCTGATACTCTTTTCCTCAACACGCCCGGCAGCCACCTCATGGAGCTCCGTGAGCATGGTATGATATGGGTTTTTGTCGATTATTGAAATCCTGACATCCGGATTCTTTTTGAATTTCTTTGCCAGCTTTTTCGCGGTGAGAATACCTGAATAGCCAGCACCGATAATAACAATTTTTTTCATAGCTATTAAAAACCCTTTCACAGCTTTGCCGAACCGGCTTTACATATGGACACAGTAACGACGCAACGGCGTAAACAGACGATGACAATATTTGTAAGCTTATGAGCTTTAAGCGCGGGACAGTCATGTGCCCGGCGGGGTGTCATCAATTCATACTATTTTTATCAGTATACTAACTGATGAAAAAATTGTCAATAATGTTTTAGTAATTATTCTTTTTATTAATTAAATTCACCTATATTATATCTTTATTGGCAATCTTATTCTATTATTGTCGGTTTGTTCTCCTATTATTTGCATGTAATAATATGGAATTGGAGGCTGCCATAATATACATTTGACTTTGGCGGCAGATTGCGTTAACGTGTTAATCGCAAGAGCGTGAATATGCTGGCTGAGAAAGACGCGCAGCCCGGCATATCACGCTGCTTTTATCTCACGATTATAAAGGAAGGAATTTGATAATCATGAATACAAATCTGATTAAAAAATCCACCGCCTTTATCATAGCAATATTATTTTTGCTTCTGCTGTCTTCGGTGGTTGCCACCGGAGCCATGGCATACGATGGAGGCCCTGGGGCTGGAATTGTATCCACATCCGGCGGAAACCTGAATGTACGCGCCTCGGCTAGTCTGAACGGGGCGATAGTAGGGAAGCTGCAGAAGGGTACATATGTGACTCTCCTTGAAAAGACGGCAGGAGGCTGGTGGAAGGTAGAATACGCATCCAACAGATATGGATATGTGAGCGGCAGCTATATAACGGCAGTAGCCGGTTCATACAGAGCAAACGTAAACGTGACCTGGGGCAACCTCAATGTGAGATCGGGACCTGGTACGTCTTACCCGGTAATCGGATCCCTTCCAAAGGGAACTGGAGTTACTGTACTGACATCCTCCGGCGGCTGGTGCAGAGTTCTGTTTAACGGAACCAGGACAGGTTATGTTAGCTCTCAGTATTTAGGCGTAAGGGAAAAAATAAAGTGGCCCGTTCCGGCAAGCGGAAAGATAAACCAATACTTTGCCCAAGGCAGACATCTGGGGCTGGATATTGGAGCCGTAACCCGCGGTGTAGCCGGTGACGCGGTGATTTCCGCCACCTCTGGAAAGGTAGTGTACAGCGGATGGCTGAACGGATATGGATATGTGGTCTATATCAATTCCACATACAACGGACAGCCCATTCAGCTGAGATACGCCCATCTGAAGGAAAAATCCTATCTTGAGCCGGGATACAGCGTCAATGCCGGTCAATGGATAGGATCCATGGGAAATACGGGAACATCCAGCGGAGTTCACCTGCATTTTGAGGTGCGCATACGCAATTCTTCTGCCGACTGCATAGCAAATGCGGACAGCAGACCCGTCAACCCAATTAACTATTTCTAATATTAAAAGAACCGGAGCGCCTGCGAGAGCAGATGCTCCGGTTCTTTTACCTATCCCCTCAACTAATGTAATGCCGGTGTGATATAAAAATTGTTTACTTGCCGAAAGTTCAATTCTGCGCAAAGTATTCGGAGATGTGAAGGTCAAACTGTGTTCCCGCTCCGCTTTTTTATGACCGTTCAGGGTATGGTTACTTTTGAAAACAGGCTTTTTATATTGTCTGATGTGAAAACCGCCGCGGCCTTCACTCATTAAAATAATAGGCCACAGGAGAAGCTGATACAAAGCTTCCCTCTGCAAATAAAATATTGTTTCTTATTTTTATCTGGACATTATTTAATATACCCGTCAGCTCAGTTCTTTCATTTTCGTCTATAGTAAAACAAACCCCATATTCATGTAAACCGTTTTCTGTTTCTCTTGTCCAGACAGGGAAGCCGTATACCTTTATTTCGTTTTCCGCCAAGGTTGTGGTAAACTGCAGGATAACATCTTTTTCTACCGGAATATTGATGTTCGAAATCAGGCACAATCCCCCGGGACCCATGTTTTTTACCAGTACCTTAGTGTTTCCCATGTCCATTTTTTGGCCCCTGAATTCCAGAATTGTCATATCGGCTTCAAGGAGAAACGGAAACTTAACTCTAAAGTATTTTCTCCTCTCTTTTCGAATAGCAACTGGAGAATCGTTGATTATAACAGGCTTGCATTTTCCCTTGGCGAGTACTTTCTCGAATTCGTTTACAGGCATTGGCTTATCGTATATATAGCCTTGTCCCGCATAGCAGTTTAATTCCCTCAGAAGAGTCAGCTGCTGCCAGTCCTCAATGCCTTCGGCCACTATTTTCATTTTTAGTTCCTGGACCATATCTATGATTGACCTGATAATAATGCCCCCGCTTTCGGACGATACACCGTTTTTTACAAAACAACTATCCAGCTTCAATATATCGATATTTAAATTGCTTAAATAAGCCAGGGAAGAATAGCCTGTTCCAAAATCGTCCAGGGCGATTTGTATCCCGAGAGCCTGCAGCTTTTTTAAATCATTTTCTATCTTATCGGCTCCTTTTATCAGAGTGCTTTCCGTAATCTCAATAATCAGAAAGCCGGGATCCAAACCGAATTCATCTAAAGATTTCTTTATATTCTCAACAAAATTCCTTTCAAAGATATGAACACCGGATATGTTTATTGACACTTTTATTTTGGGCATATCGTTTTCAAGCCAGTTTTTATAGCAGCGGCATACTTCCCTTAAAACCCAATATGCGATATTGATAATATGGCCGGCTTCTTCAGCCAGAGCTATAAATTCACTGGGCGAAATAAGACCCCAATCGGGATGCTCCCATCTTATTAACGCTTCTGCCGCGAGAATCTCATTTGTTTTCAGCTTTACAATGGGTTGAAAAAAGACACGAAACTCATTGTTTTCCAAGGCATTCTTTAAGCTGTTTCGCATTTGAAACTGCTTGAAGCTTTGGATGTTTATGTCCGAGGAGTAAAATATATATTTGTTCCTGCCGGAATTCTTCGCTAAAAATAACGCGGCTTCCGCATGCTTAATAAGAAGCTCTGCATCACTCTTCTCACCCCGGTAAATACGGATGCCGATGCTGGTGGTTACATTAAGCTCGTATTGGTCAATGTGAAATGGTTTTCTGAATAACTCAACTATCCTTTGAGCTGTCTCCACAAAACCTTCTTTTGTTTTAATGTTATCAACAATAATGGCAAACAGATTGCCTGAGTAGCGGCATATTATATTTGTGTCTCCCAGATTTGATTTCAACCTGTCGCCAATTCTTATAAGCAGTTTATCTCCCGTCGAATATCCCAGGGCATCGTTTATTAGTTTGAACTCGTCCATGTCCAGCATCATTACCGCGAACTTAGAATCTGCGCCAATAGAGCTATGGCACCGCCGCTCCAATTCTCTTTTAAAGAACAGGCTGTTGTAAAGACCCGTCAGTTCATCATGGGTGGATAAATGGATTATGTGCTTATTCATACTCACTCTTTGGGTGATATCTCTGAAGTTGACAGCGATTCCCTTTATAGCCGGCTCGTTTAGTAAGTTTTGCATGTTCACTGCAAGGATAATCTCTTTTCCGAATTTGGTTATAAAAACAATGTCTTCACGGGCTGGCTGTTCGGGATTTTTCAGCACATTTTTCAGCATTTCACGAAGCTTTTGCCCTTCTTCCTCTCCATAGTATTCAAATATGCTTTTACCCAGCCGCTCTTCTGGGCTGTAGCCTATAACCTTCCGGGCGGCTCCGCTCATATATTTGATGGTGCCGTCGGGCTCCAGTATTTCAAACACATCCGAGGATTCTCTGATAAGGACCTCATATCTTCTGAGAATCTCGTTTATTTCCTTGTTTTTTGCATCAAGAGAATTTTGTAGCTCTTTTTCCTGTGTTATATCCTGAAGTGTACCTATGACAGCAACAACTCTATTGTCCTTGTCAAAGATGGGCTCTCCTTTTCCAGATACATATTTTATTGACCCGTCCGGCTGGGGAATGCGGTATTCCAACCTGTAGGATTTACCCGCCATGTTTTCTTCAATAGCGGCTTTTATTTTTTGCTGATCTTCCGGATGTATGAATTTTATAGAATCACTGAATTTTTTATTTAATGCAGACGGCTCAACTCCGAAAATTTTATATAATTCTTCTGTGCCCATAAATTCATCTGCAATTATGTCATACTTCCAGCTTCCCACACCTGCGACTTCTTGCGCCAGTGTCAGGTTTTCGCTGATTGCCCTCAGACTATTCTCGACTACCTTGTAATTTGTAATATCCTGAACAATGCCAATCAATTTGTCAGGGCTTTTGTTTTCATCATATAAAACTTTTGCTTTTTGCTGTACGTGCTTATTTAAGCCCCCTGGAGTTATAACACGAAACTCCATATCATATTCCTCCAGCAAAGGCTTGGCTTGAATGATTTGCTTAACCTGTTCCAAATCTTCGGGGTGAATATATGGGAAAAAGCTTTCCGGTCTGCTGTCTGATACTTGAGGAGCACATTCCAATATGCTATAAACTTCGTCCGTCATAATCAGTTCATCTGTCTTAAAAAAATATGTCCAGCTACCTGATTTTAGAAGCTCCTGACTATATTTCGCATTTTCCTTCAGCAGCTCCAGATCTTTTTTGAGCTGGTCAATTATTGCTATGTATTCTTTTCTACTTAATCGCCGCTCTTTTGTTTTTTTAGAGAATAATTGCACAAGCTCAGCCCCCCAGTTAAATATTTATGTAAACTATATACTAAATAGGAACAATACTCAGTATTATTAAATATTATACAAACAAATTGCCTGAAATGCAATTATCTCCTAAAAATCAGACAAAATACACCTTAGACAAAATTAAACATCAGAAATATAAAAGCTCCCCAAAGCTGTAGATGTTTTCATCTGTCAGCTTTGAAGGGAGCATTTAAACGTGGTACAGAGGAAGAGAAAGGCTTTTCGCAATGGATTTACAGCAGCGATAGAATGCCCGACTTAAACGCCGAGAGCATTTTCTCCCTGGCGCTTATTGCGTCTGCAACAGGAGCGGGAGAAATGTCCGCCATGCCAACGCCGGTAAGGAGCTTGCCTGCCCATACCAGGGCGTCTTCAGGGCCTATAAGTCCCCAGTCCAGCTGGTCGAGAAGGTGGACATAAAGAGAGGTAAATACTACAAAATCCCGTTGCTTTGAGAGCCGTTCGAGCTTTTTGGAAGCCTTGCCGGCATCCTTTGAGTTTTGAAGCTGTTCCAAAATCGTTTTTTTCGAGATGCCATATCTGCCTATTCTGGCAAACAGGTCAAACTGTCTTTCGGCATTAAGTCCCGTCTGGAGCTCAAGGGACTCTTTGACGGCTGCCATGACAGTCCTGCCAATCAACTCGCCCAGCTTTGAGTGCTTTCCGGCCCAGGTCAGATACACCTTTGATTTAAGATTGGAAACAATTATTGTGCTGTCCGTTCCGGAGCCGGTGGCAATGCCGAAGGAGTAAAGGCTGGGAGCCATCAGCTCCTGAAGCGCCGCTGTCTTTGCCTCCGTGCAGGTTACAAGTGCCCGGGCCAAGGTGCCCTCCGGCAGGTTCGCGTCAATAAACAGCATTATGTTTATTGTCCCGGGGGTGGGTTGGGGGCTTTCCTCCGTCTCATGCCAAAAGGCCGGATCGCCGACCCGGCCTCCGTTTTCGTCAATGCCGGCGGTGACTACGGCGGTAACTGTTGTGTCCGAATACGTCGCGCTCTTTATGGAGACGTTTTCCATATCGGCGGCGGTGATGACCCCGCATGCATATTCCGGATCCAAGCCCATTTCTTTGCACACAATACGTATATGTTCATCATATGAAGGAGCCTTCATAACGTGGGTTTTATCCCCGTTTATTTTGCAGTCCTGATTGAAAACCCATTTCAGGTTTTCTCTATATCCTCCATTGTGAGGCGCTGTACTCAAAACCCTGCGCTCTCCCGCGAAGCGGGCTATCAGGGCCTTGTTCTCAAGCACAAGCTCATCACCGTTTGAAAATCTGTGTATAGTCATTTAATCACCATCTAAGAAGGCGGGCTACTTCCACTGGGAGAGCATATCCCGCATCCATTTATATACATCAATCATATAAACCGCCCCCAGGTTTTCGGCAGTGAGCACATCCTCGGCGCGACCGAAAGAGACAACTCTGCCCTTGTCCACCAGGACCGCGTCCGTGCCATAGGCCTTTGCCAGACTGAGATCATGCACAACAGACATTACGGCCCGCCCGGTATTTTTTATCCACCGGGCTATGAGCTCAAAGGTCTGTTTTTGATATACAAGGTCCAGATGATTTGTGGGTTCGTCCAGAATCAGCATCTTCGGGTCCTGGGCCAGGAGCTGGGCGAGAAAGGTTCTTTGGAGTTCGCCGCCGGATAGGGTGAGAACGCTCTGATTTCTGAAAGGCAGCATACCGGTAAGTTCCAGAGCGTTGTGGATTTTTTCCTCATCACCCGGGTTTTTTGAGGAGAAAATACTCTTTGAATATGCATAGCGCCCCAGTCTGACCACTTCATCCACGGTGAAAGAATAGCTGACCGTATGGCTTTGGGAGAGTATACCGATTTTTTTTGCCATTTCCGAGGGTTTGAGCTTTGATATATCCCTGCCCTCGAAAAGCACCTTCCCTGTGTATGGGGCGCCCTGTGAAATGGCGTTTATAATCGTGCTTTTTCCGGCTCCGTTTGGGCCTACCACCATAAGCCATTGGCCGGGTTTTACATTGAAGCTCACATCATTTAATATTTCAAAATCTCCGTAACTGACGGAGAGGTTTTTAATCTCCAGCATAGCTTATCCGGCCTTTCTCGTGGTATAGAAGATGTAGACAAACACAATTGAGCCTATAAAGGAGGTGACAACGCCGATGGGCAGCTCCAGTGGATTGAGAAGGACTCGTCCCACCAGGTCCGCCAGCATCAGGAAGGTGGCCCCGGAAAACATGGCCGCCGGCAGGAGCCGCCTGTGATTTGGACCTACCACCATCCTGGTCATATGGGGCATAACCAGTCCCACAAAGCCTATAGTGCCGCTGATGGATACGCTGACGCCAATAAGGGCGGATACGGCTATCAACACAATAAGCTTGACCCGTTTTACATTTACCCCCACATGCCGGGCATTGTCCTCGCCGATTGCAAAGGCATTCAGTTCCCGGGAATAACGGATTATAACTGTTCCGAATACGACAAGAGCAGCAAGAATTGAAAGGGCATGGCTATAATTGCTGCCGCTTAAAGAGCCCATTGTCCAGAAAATGATGGATTTCATCTGCTCACCGGAAAAGGTTATAATAATGCTCATTATACTGCTTACGAACATAGTGAAAATAACACCGATAAGTATTATGGTGTTTGTGGACAGGGTAAAGTCCATTTTATAGGCAAGAGTAAGTATTATAAGAAGGGATAGAAATGCGAATACAATTGCCATTATCATAGTGCCGGCAAGCTGGATACCGGGTATTGTTATCCCGAACGCGATGGAAATGACCGCGCCAAGACTTGCTCCCGAGGATACGCCCAGGGTAGAGCCGTCTGCCAGCGGGTTTCGGAGCAGGCCCTGCATGGCGGCCCCGCACAGAGAAAGAGAGGCACCCACCAGGGCGACACAGAGAACTCGGGGCAGACGCACGAAAACAATGACCGACTGGGATATTCCCTCCGGCGCGGGAAGACCGAATATGGTGTTCCAAATGGCAGTCAGCGTGTCTCTGACAGGTATGGCGACGCTTCCCGCGCATACACAAAGCAGCATTGCGGCAAGGGTTATTGCCAGAAAGATTATATATTCATATAGTCTGAAATGATTTGGCTTAGTTTTCATGTTTTGTACCTTTAATCGAGCCGGATTGCCGGCCTGTGTTGTGGGGCTGACGCAGCGCAAGAAAAGCAGTGAAATGGCGGATTAATTAGTGACTGTAGGCAGTCAATCAATGCATCTGAAACAGTCAAATCAGGTTTGTTTCGCAAATGCGCCTGGCAAAGCGCATTTGCGAAACAGGAGATAAATCAGGGCAGCCCCAGATAGCATGTTTGAATAATTTATTGATGGTTTTGACTGTATTTATTCAGCTTTTTTATTCATATATAAAGGAATAGAGCTCTTCAATTGCGTTTACGAGACGGGGGCCGGGGCGAATCATCTCGTAGGAATCAACGTTTAATATGCTTTCGTTTTTAACAGCCGTAATATCCTGCCAGCCGGGCCGGTTTATGATTTCCTCGATAGGTGTCGGGCCGTCGCCGAAAGACATAACTGAGGTGATAATATAGTCGGGGTTGCGCTGGATTACCTGTTCCTGGGATATCTCCGCCCAGCCCTCCACATCCGCAAATATGTTTACAAGGCCTATTAAACTGCCTAACTCGTTCATAAACGTACCTTGGCCTGCCGTCCACAGTCCGTACTCCAGGGGAGATATTTCATAATAAACTGTTTTTGTACCTTTGTCGGTTGCTTTCGAGGAAAAGTCGGAAAAGGCTTTTTTCATGCTGCTGATGAGGTTTGCGGCTTCTTCGTCCTTTCCGACCACCGTGCCTATTAATTTAATCGCCCCATAGGTGCTCTCAATATCGGGAGCTTCGGTAACGACCACCTTTATGCCGGCTTTCTCCAGAGCCTCTATCTGCTCATCGGTCTGAGCCATTGTGCTCATAATCACTACCTGAGGACTTAGGGAAATGATCTGCTCAATATTCGTATCACCGCCGGATTGTACGGCAGGTACTGAAAAGACCTCCTCCGGATAGTCGCAGTATTCGCCCCGCCCCACCACCTTGTCGCCGGCTCCCAGGGCATAGACAATTTCACAGTCTGCGGCTGTCAGTGTCACAATCTTCTCGGCAGGGGCATCCAGCGCGATTTCCCGGCCTTTCATATCCGTCACAACGATGGAGTGATTTTGGGCGCTTTCAGGTGCCTTCTTGCATCCGGCCAGAAGAGCCAATGAGAAAAGCACGATAATAAGCAATGGAATGATTCTGAGTTTTTTCATTATAAACCCCTTTCAATATAGAATATAAAAATGAACAGACTGAAAGGGAGCGCAAAAAGCTGCTCCCCCACAGGGTGAGGAGCAGCGCAAGACACTTGAATTAACCTATGCAAATCTCACAGGCTGTTCAAAAATGTATTGTTAGCATTGGTCCATCCCCAGGGTAATGTAAAACGCGGTGCGTTATACATAGGAAAACGCGGTGCGCTTTACTTATTGCTGTGTAAACAGGTCTCCCGACTTGGCTTCATCCTACTCCGGCGCCTTCCCACCCAAAAGAAATCATCTTTTTGAGGCAGTGGCATGATGCCGTTTCGTTGGCTTCACGGTTACTGGGATAGTCCGGAAATCTCATCCGCGTTCCCTTAACACTTCTTCGCCTGCGGCGGAAAAGTGCCAGCACATAAGTGCGTAAACACAGTGCTATTCATTTTTCTGTAGTTTACCACAGGTCAAAGGTCCAGTCAATATATGTTTTTGTCCACTTTCAGCAGAGTGAGAGCGGGGGAGAGTGCAGAACGCCTGCCTAGCCCTTACCGCGAAACAATGTGGAAAACCCGTAAAATGTAGTACAAACAAAATTGTATTTTTCCATTTAATATGATAGAATTTAACAGATTAAAATGGACGGAGGGAGACCATGGCCAAGGTTATTATAACGGGGGTTGACGGCAATTTCGGTTCTTATGCGGCAAACAGCATACTGGGAAAAGTTGACAAGAAGGATCTTATATTCACAAGCCCCAACAAAGATGCCCTGAAAAAGTATTTGGATATGGGCATTGATGCCCGCTATGCCGACTATAATAATGCGCAGCAGCTAAAGGATGCTTTTCACGGCGGAGACGTGGTGCTTCTTATCTCGCTGCCCTTTGTGGGCGAAAAGCGCAGGAGGCTCCATAAAAACGCCATTGATGGTGCCATAGCCGCAGGCGTGGGTAAGATTATATATACCTCCACGGTGGGGGCGGGCATACCCGAAAACAAGGCCCTTGTGAAGGTGGACCATGAGTATACGGAGGATTACATATGGTCGAAGGGTGTCAGATGGAACATACTCAGAAACTCCCAATATGCGGAAGCCATGGTGGCCTCTTATGACCAGGCGGCGGGCAGAGACGGGGTTTTGGCCAATAATCATGGGGATGGCGAAATGGCCCTAATCTCAAGAAACGACTGCGCCGAGGCCGCTGCCTGCGCAGCCGCCGGAGCGGCAAAGGACAACACCATATACGACATAACGGGGCCGGAGCTTGTGAGTATGCAGATGCTAGTGCAGGTGGGCAATGAAGTGACCGGCCAAAATGTTATATATAAGTTTATAGACGATGAACAGATGTTCAGGCATTTTGACTCCCTGGGAATACCCAGAACCACCGAGGGCGACTTTTCAAAGGCGGCATTCCCGTACTGCAGCGAGGACATGGTGTCCTATGGCCGGGCAATCAGGCTTGGTCAGATGAACAAACTGACAAACCATGTTGAGCTCCTCACTGGCAGGTCGCCCAGGACAATACGGGAGATTTTTATGGACAAGGAGAACTTCAAGCTGGGCGACAGAACTGCAACGGAGTGATTTTAAAGAGAAATAGCAATGCTGCGCGGCTCTGGAAAAAAAGGCCGCTGATTATAAGCTTGATAAAAGCGTTTTAACCGCCCATGAGCTTAAAAGCTTCATTACCGATTCGAAAAGCTCAGCCAGCGTATCAAAACATAACCTGAGAGACGCGACCTTTTTTTGTAATAAATAAGAAATGCAGCACTATTGTGCCGCATCTGTGGAAAAGAGGCAAGCGCTCGCTCTGAAGGGTCTGGGGATAATTTTGTGTAAATTCAATTCCTTGAGACAAGAAAAATCGGCTTTGCAGGGTAAAGCAGAGTAATCCATTGCTCCTTAGTTACCGTTCTTCCCGAGTGGTGGCGGAGTATGCACG
>JAAYOP010000150.1 GCA_012520295.1 Clostridiales bacterium
AGACTGGGGTATTTCATGCTTATATCTCCTTGATAGGGAAATTTGTATATTTCAATCCACGCCGTATTATCTACATATTACTATAAATCGTAACTAAAAGAAAGTACTTAATAAATGCCGATTGTTCTCCGGGGTTGAGCAGCCGGATGTTTTAATGTATAATTTCCTTGGAATGTTGGAAACCCGGGGAATTATTCCGAAAGAGGGGCTTTTATATTATGAACGGTATTACAGAAAAAATCCGTATTCGGCTCTTCCGGCTGCAGAATTTGGAGTATAAGAAATTTATTTGCAGGCTGATGCCCACTGTGGATCCGGATACTGTCATCGGGGTGCGAACACCCCAGCTTCGGAAACTGGCAAAGGAGTTGTCAAAGGCATCTACCCCGGAAGAGTTCCTCCTGGACCTTCCTCACAAATACTATGAGGAGAACAACCTGCACGGCTTTCTGATAGAGACCGTGAGGGATTACGATGCCGCCATTTCAGCCATGGAGGCGTTTCTTCCGTATATAGACAACTGGGCGACCTGCGACTCTATATCGCCGAAAGTTTTTAAAAGGCACCTGCCGGAGCTCTACGAGAGAATTCTCCTCTGGCTGAAATCGGACCTGACCTATACTGTACGCTTCGGGATAAGAATGCTCATGAACTTTTATCTGGACGATAATTTCAGGCCGGATATACCGGAGCTTGTGGCGCAGGCAGACTGTCAGGATTACTATGTCAACATGATGGTTGCCTGGTATTTTGCCACAGGGCTGGCCAAAAGGTATGAGGAAATCCTGCCCTATATTCGGGAGCGCCGCCTGGATAAATGGACTCATAACAAGGCGATTGAGAAGGCAATTGAGAGCCGCCGCGTTGACGAGGAAGCTAAGGCATATCTTCGGACATTAAAAATATAACGACTGCCGCGCAATAAACAGGTTTTCGTGGCAAGATGGAGGATTGGCGTGAAAAAGAAAAGCAATGATTATAGCGGGGGGAGCTTTGCCGATAGGATGAGCCTGCTGAGCCAATGGCTGGACAACTCCGATAAGGTTTTAATAGGCGCGGGCGCAGGCCTTTCAGCCGCTGCCGGACTGAACTATCTGGATGAGGAGCTGTTTAGGCAATTTCAGCCGGAGATGGTTGCCATGGGATATCGCTATCCATATGAGCTCTTTGAGCGTGATAAACTAAACTGGCCCCCGGCAAGGGAGTGGGCATACAATGTCAGGCACGTAAATTTCGTGCGATATGTGTTCCCGCCGTCGGAGCTGTATAAAAAGCTGCTCAAGCTGGTTGAGGACAAGGATTTCTTTGTAATCACGTCAAACTGCGACCGGCAGTTTATGCGTACCGGATTTCCCATGGAGCGGGTCTTTGAGGCTCAGGGCAGCTATGACAGGCTGCGGTGCATTGAGGGCTGCACAAAGGAAACCTGGAATATAAAGCCCTTTATTGACAAGCTGCTACCGCTGATAGATTCCGAAACCTTTATGATATCCGATGAAAGTGCCATACCCCGTTGCCCCTATTGCGGAGCTCCGCTTTTTGCCGCTGTCCGCTCCTATGAGGGATATTTGGACGAGAGGGAACGATATGTGGACTGGCTGATGAGCGCAACGGAAAAAAAGCTCTGTATAATCGAGATTGGAGTGGGCTTCAACACTCCCGTGGTTATCCGCTGGCCCTTTGAGCGCCTTACCTACGCCATAGAAAACGCTCATTTATTCCGTGTCAACTGTGAATACGAGCAGTGGCCGGGACATGGCGGTTTTCCTATGGTACCGGAGGAGCTTAAGGACAAGGCAACGCCAATGCCCTTTGATGCCAGGAAGGTTATAGAGCACCTTTACAATGAAAGATTTGGCACATAACAGGAAAGGACAGGATATAACATGACCCAGGACGAAAGAAGGCTCTACCTGATTGAAAAGCTGCTGGAGGAGAACCCGGGCTACGCAAATGAGCAAATACCGGCAGACGAAGAGGGCCAGTGGCGGCTGCTTCGCTCTCTGATGAATGTGCGTCCCGCCATGCCCGCCGATGAGGAGTTCCTGAAAATTCAGGATGAATATCTGTCCGAGCTGATTAAAGAGCGGGGAATAACGGATGCCGCCGACCTTGCCCCCACACCATCGGATTGGCGCCTTGTCATTTGGCGGGGCGATATTACCTCCTTGAAAATTGATGCCATTGTCAACGCTGCCAACAGCCAGATGGAGGGCTGCTGGCAGCCCTGCCATGCCTGCATTGACAACTGCATCCATACCTTCAGCGGTATCCAGCTGAGGCGTTATTGCCATGAGATGATGGAAAAACAGGGCCATGAGGAGCCCACAGGCCAGGCCAAGATAACACCGGGCTTCAATCTGCCCGCAAAATATATACTTCATACCGTTGGCCCCATAATAGCTTCCGCTCTGACGCAAGAGGATTGCCGCCTCCTTAAATCCTGCTACACCTCCTGTCTTGAGTTGGCGGCAGAGACGGGCTGCGAGAGTATTGCCTTCTGCTGCATTTCCACCGGTGTATTCCGCTTTCCGAAGGACAGGGCGGCAGAGATTGCCGTTGGGACAGTCAAGGAGTATCTTGATGGGAACAGGACAATAAAGCGAGTGGTATTCAATGTTTTTTCGCCCGAGGATGAGGGGATATACAGGAGGCTTCTGGGGTAATGCGGGCATTGATAAAGGGCGTGCACCTGTCACGCCCTTGTTTTTTATGTGTGACCGCAAATCCATTAAGGCAGTCAATCAATGTATCTGAAAGGGGCAAAACAGGTTTGTTTTGCCCGTCAAAAAGAGCAAGATTGCACTTTTTGCAAATGCGTTTGTTCAGTGGACATTATGTAGAGGTAGTAGGCAGGGGAGAGCTTACTGCATATTATAAACTACCACTTTGGAGCGGGATGCTATCAGTTGAGAAAATCCTTCAGTTTCTTTGAGCGGCTGGGATGGCGAAGCTTGCGCAGAGCCTTTGCCTCTATCTGGCGTATACGCTCACGGGTCACATTGAATTCCTTGCCCACCTCTTCCAGGGTGCGTGTACGACCGTCCTCAAGACCGAAGCGCAGCCGCAAAACCTTCTCCTCTCTGGGAGTCAGGGTGCCCAGCACACTCATAAGCTGCTCACGCAGGAAGGTAAATGCCGCGGCTTCGGAAGGTTCTGAAGCGTCCTCATCCGGTATGAAGTCCCCCAGGTGACTGTCCTCCTCCTCGCCTATGGGCGTCTCCAGGGATACGGGCTCCTGGGCTATTTTAAGGATATCCCTTATCTTTTCCACAGGCATGTTCATTTCGGCCGCCACCTCCTCGGGAGAGGGGTCGTGACCCAGCTCCTGAAGCAGCTGACGGGAAACTCTGATAACCTTGTTGATGGTCTCAACCATATGAACGGGGATTCTGATTGTTCTGGCCTGGTCTGCTATGGAGCGGGTAATTGCCTGCCTGATCCACCAGGTGGCATAGGTGGAAAACTTATATCCCTTTGTATGGTCAAACTTCTCCACGGCCTTGATAAGACCCAGGTTGCCCTCCTGAATGAGATCCAGAAACAGCATACCCCGACCCACATAGCGCTTGGCTATGCTTACAACAAGGCGAAGATTGGCCTCGGCCATGCGCCTGCCGGCCTCTTCGTCTCCCGCGGCCATTCTTTTTGCCAGCTCAACCTCCTCCTCGGGAGTGAGCAAATCCACCTTTCCTATTTCCTTGAGGTACATGCGTACAGGATCGTCCACACTGAGGGTTTCGGCAAGATCATCGGTACTGGTTGTCTCTTCCTCAGCGGCCAGCTCCTCAATCTCCTCCAGCTCGCTGGTATCAGGCACCTCATCGTTGGTGATTATCACTGAAAAATCCTCGTCGATGGTTTCAATGCCCAGGCTTTCCAGAACCTCATAAACTTTATCTATCTGCTCCGGATCCATGTTTTGATCTTCAAAGGCCTCAAGGACTTCCTTGATAGTGATAGAACCTTTTTTCTTTGCTTTGCTGATTATTTCATTGAGCTTTGCTTCCACCGGCTCCGTCAGGCTGGCCTTGATCTCATCCACGGCTTCCGTTTCAGGTTTAATAGGTTTTTTATTCAAGTTCATATCCTCCATATGCTTGTTTTCTCTCTTTCAGTATTTTTGCCAATTCTTCAAAATCCGAAGTGCTGTTTAATTTCTCCATTCTTATCGTAGTTATGTAATCCTTCAGAGCATGTTTTGCTCTTGACAGGTTTTCGGGTTTATTTACTATGTGAGTCAGAAGTGACATCTCTTCACTTGTAAGTTCCTGTGAAAACAAGGGGAGAGACAGGCTCCTTTGCTCGCTGTATCTGCTTTTTATTTCTGAGAACACCTTGCCCAAAAAGGGAGATGAAAATTCCTCAGGAGTGATATCAATATCCGATATAAGGCTGGGGTCAAGCAAAGTCAGCCGTATTATTCCCTCCTCGGCGGCAGCCGATTTCACGTTGGTATATCTCAAAGAGCGGTCCCTCGGCTGATACTGGACGGAAGGCCTGGTTTTTTCCATGGCTTTTTTCCTGGCTGCAAGCCTGCGCCTGAGTGCCCGTTTGATCTCCAGCTTCATAGCGTCCGGGGAGACACCAGCCGCCTCGGCGGCCCTGGCTCCGTAAATCTCACGCTCTACCGGACTGGACAATTTGGAAATCAGCTCACTGGCTGCTTTGAGGAATTCTACCCTTTGGTCGGCCTGGGACAGGTCATATTCGTTTTGAATGGCCAGCAGGCTGTATTCTATATGGTTTTCACTTCCTGCCAGAAGCCTTTCAAAGGCCTCTGAGCCGTGTTTTTTTACGAAATCGTCCGCGTCCTGCTTGACTTCTTTCCCATCTGCAGTTTTTGTTGGGAGCTTTAAAACTCTGACATCCAGCTCGGAATTTTTCAATATGTCCAGGGCCCTTTCGGTGGCCAGCTGTCCCGCCTCGTCATTGTCATAGCATATAACTATCTCACGGGTGTACCTGGCTAAAAGGCGGGTTTGCTCAACTGTCAGCGAGGTTCCCATGGAAGCGACTGCGTTGTCAAAGCCAGCCTGGTGGAGGGTTATCACATCAATATTTCCCTCGCATAAAATTATATTTGGCCTCTTCGTCTTTTTTGCGAAATTTATTCCGTAAAGGGATTTTCTTTTGCTGAAAACCAGTGTTTCAGGCGTATTTAAATATTTGGGATCCTCGCCCCCCAGGCTTCGTCCTCCAAAACCGATTATATTGTCTCTTATATCTATTACAGGAAACATCAGCCTGTTACGGAATTTGTCGTAAATGTTGCCCTTGGAGCCTTTTACGGCCAGCCCGGCCTCTATAAGCTCCTGTTTTTCATATCCCAGCCGGGTCATTGCCGTTATCAGACTGTCCCAGGAATCGGGAGCCGCACCGAGCCCAAAGCGCCTGACCGTGGCTCTCTTTATTTTACGCTCTTTAAGGTATTTGACCGCATTGGCTCCCGCCTGCTCATTGAGCACAGAGTAGAAAAACCTTGCCGCGTCCTTGTTGAGCTCAAGAAGCCGCTTTCGCCTGATTGAAATACTCTCGCCGCCTGTCTCGGGAACTGTCATACCGACTCTGTCAGCAAGAAAACGGACCGCGTCGGGATAGCTGAGGTTTTCAATTTCCATTATGAAATTTATAACCCCGCCCCCCTTTCCGCAGCCGAAGCAATAGTACAGTTGCTTTGAAGGTGTGACCGAAAAGGAGGGAGTTTTTTCATTGTGAAAGGGGCACAGACCAAACATGTTAGAACCCTTTTTCACCAGATGGAGATAGGAAGAAACCACATCCGTCAGCTCGTTTCTTTCCATGAGCTCGTCCAAAAAGCTGTCGGGAAACGCCATAAATAAACAAGCCCTCCTTTCGTGGGATTTACTTAGCTTAAACCGACTGAAATCAGAGGTTTTTTAAATATTCCGTAGTATTATAGCTTCTTTTTCTTCTTTGCATACATACACGGATTGCAACAACTGACCCAGTGATTATTGAGTGAAAGATTTTCTCTGAATACTATTCAGATTAGCCCCTAGCGCACCTGCCAGGACTCGGGAATAAACAGCTCATTGTATTTATACATGGCATATTTATCTGTCATTCCCGCTATGTAGTCGCATACGACCTGATGGAGACTTTCGGTTTGCAAAAGCGAAATATAGTCCCTTGGTAGCTTATCGTGATTTTTTAAATAAAAATTATACAACATCTCCAAGATTCCAAAAACTTTTTTTTCTTCGCCCTTTGCAATGGGATTGTAATAAACCCTTTCATACATGAAATTCCTGAAGCTTTCCATAACAAAATACATCTGCGGGCTAAGGGTTATATCGTTTTTTCCGAAGCTGGCCTGAATAATGTCATGTATGATTACATCAAGCCGCTTGCTGTATTCCGCGCCGGTTGCCGTTATGATTTCCGGAGGGATATCCTTCTGGGATAATATGCCCGCTCTGATGGCATCGTCTAAATCGTGGCATATATATGCCACCCTGTCGGCGATTTTAACAACCTTACCCTCCAGGGTAGAAGGCTCTTGCTCTCCGGTGTGGTTTAAAATGCCGTCCCGGACCTCCATGCACAGGTTGAGCCCTATTCCGTTTTTTTCAAGGAGGTCCACTACACGAAGGCTCTGCTCATTGTGCCTGAAACCTTCGGGGCAGAGTTTGGCAAGGGCGCGCTCGCCCGCATGCCCGAAAGGGGTATGGCCCAAATCATGTCCCCATGCTATGGCTTCGGTGAGGTCCTCGTTGAGCCTTAAGGCACGGGCCAGGGTCCTGGAGATGCGCACCACTTCGATAGTGTGTGTCATCCTGGTCCTGTAATGGTCGCCTTCGGGCTGTAAAAACACCTGGGTCTTGTGCTTGAGTCTTCGAAAAGCCTTTGAATGGACAATCCTGTCGATATCCCTCTGAAAACAGGTGCGGATATCGCAGGGGTCTTCATATACCATCCTTCCGGCTGAGCCGGAGGATTTAATTGCGAAAGAGGAGAGAAACTGTCCTTCTTCCTCCTGTCTCAATTCCCTGATAGATTTCATATATGTACTCCGGTAAGAATTTTCGGGTAAAATAAACACGAAGGGGCTTTTTTACAGTAAAAAAAGCTGTTTTATAGTTGATTTAACGTGCTTCCATAATTATATATACAAAAAATAATCCTCTTTTCCTCTTTTTTTGAGTATATTTTTTAAATATTATTAAAAGCGGTGATTAGGTATTCCAATACTTGCGCCCTGTATGTTATACTACATGCTATGGAAACAAGCTTAATTGGGAGGATGCGGGATGAAAAAGGTTGCCGTAGTCATGGGGTCGGACAGTGACCTGCCGGTTGTTCGCGCAACTGTTGAAAGGCTGAAATACTTCGGGATACCCTTTGAGGTGAGGATTATCTCCGCCCACCGCACTCCTTATGAAGCGGAGAGTTTTGCGTCAACCGCGATTGAGCGAGGCTTCGGTGTTATTATAGCATGCGCCGGGAAGGCCGCTCATCTTGCGGGGGTTATTGCCGCATATACCACGCTTCCTGTTATCGGACTGCCCATCAAGTCCTCTTTTATGGACGGGTTGGACAGTCTGCTTTCTGTGGTCCAAATGCCTGCGGGCGTTCCCGTTGCCACAGTTGCCGTAGGAGGTGCGGAGAACGCCGCTGTACTGGCGGCCCAGATATTGGCCCTGGGTGAGCCGGAGCTGGAGGCAAAGCTTGCGGAGTATAAAAAACGGATGGCTTGTGAAGTTGCGGAAAAGGACAAAAAAATCAGGTCCGAATTTAAGCTTTGAATTATAAACATATATAGCCCGGTTTGCCGCCAATGAGGGAGCCGGACAGTGGATCGTTTTGGAGGCTTTATGTTTCATAGTGTTAATGAAGAATGCGGAGTCTTTGGTATTTATTATCCGTCTTATCAATCCGATGTGGCAAAAAACGTATACTATGCCCTATATGCCCTGCAGCACAGGGGACAGGAGAGCTGCGGCATAGCTGTCAATGATGACGGTATTATTAAGCTGGAAAAGAATATAGGACTTGTTCACGATGTGTTTAGCGCACCGGTGTTAAACCGTCTGGGAGGGGGCAGCATGGCCATTGGCCATGTCAGGTGCTCCGCAACGGATGAAATATCCCAGGTGTCCTATGCCCAGCCTATGCTTGTCCATCATGTCAAGGGCTCAATGGCAATCGCCAATAACGGGAAGCTGACCAACGCAAATGAGCTGCGGGAAGCTCTTGAGCTGTCGGGAGCCATTTTTCAGACCACAAGCGATACCGAGGTTATATCATATGCGGTGACCCGTGCCAGGCTCCTGGAGGACTCCATTGAAAAGGCTGTAGAGAAGGCTATGGCCACATTAAGCGGAGCCTACTCAATGGTAATCATGTCTCCCCGCAAGCTTATCGCCGTCAGGGATCCCAACGGATTCAGGCCCCTGTGTATGGGGAAGCTGGGAGATGCCGTTATATTCGCCTCCGAAAGCTGCGCTCTGGCTAGTATCGGAGCGGAATTTGTCCGGGATATTGAGCCGGGAGAGATAGTGGTCATGGGACCAGAGGGGCTTAAGAGCATAAAAACCCATTGCGGGGGAAAAAATCATATCTGTGTTTTTGAATATGTCTATTTTGCAAGGCCGGATTCCATAATAGAAGGCCGGAGCGTACATATGGCGAGAAGACAAGCTGGAGCTATTCTGGCCGCCGATTACCCTGTGGAGGCGGATGTTGTCATAGGCGTGCCGGACTCGGGGCTGGACGCGGCCATGGGATATGCCGAAGCTTCCGGAATCCCCTATGGGGTTGGCTTTATAAAAAACAGATATATAGGCAGGACTTTCATCCAGTCGGGACAGGGTGAAAGGGAAGACTCGGTCCGAATAAAACTGTCAGTACTTAAATCGACGGTGGCCGGAAAAAGAGTTGTTATGATAGACGATTCGATAGTCAGGGGGACTACCAGCAGGCGTATAGTAAGCCTTGTAAGAGAGGCGGGAGCCACACAGGTGCATATGAGAGTGTCATCGCCTCCTTTTATCCATCCCTGTCATTTCGGTGCCGATGTGGGCAATGAGAAAAAGCTGATTGCAAATTCTATGACTGTTCCCGAGATTGCGAAAATGATTGACGCAGACAGCCTGGCTTATCTTAGCGTGGAGGGCGTTAAAAGCATTGCGGCTGACACCGGATGTGAATTCTGCGTGGGCTGTTTTACCGGGGAATACCCAATACCGCCACCGCAAAAGACCGCCCAAAATAGTTATAAGACAAAACAGAGCTGACAGTTTTTGGTTAACATAAACTTGGAGGTAATGAAGTGTATAAAAGCTACAGTGACAGCTATAAGGAAGCGGGAGTGGACGTGACCGCCGGATATGAGGCTGTCTCCCTGATGAGGGAGCACGTCGAGCGAACTGTCACACCGGAGGTTTTATCGTCTGTGGGAAGCTTCGGCGGGATGGTTATGCCCTCCCTGGAAGGTATAAAGGAGCCGGTGTTGGTTTCAGGTGCCGACGGGGTGGGAACAAAGCTGAAGTATGCCTTTAAACTGGACAAGCATGATACCGTGGGCATTGACTGCGTGGCCATGTGTGTTAACGATATTGTCTGCAGCGGCGCCCGCCCCCTGTTCTTTCTGGACTATATTGCCACTGGCAAAAACGTCCCTGAAAGGATAGCTCAGATAGTTGCAGGAGTAGCTGAAGGCTGCGTAAAAAGCGGCTGTGCCCTGGTGGGAGGCGAGACTGCCGAGATGCCGGGCTTTTACAACGAGGACGAGTATGATCTTGCCGGGTTTGCAGTGGGAATTCTGGACAAGTCCGAGATAATAGACGGCCGGGAGATTACGCGGGGAGACAAGCTTATCGGTCTTGCCTCCAACGGATTGCATTCAAACGGCTATTCCCTTGTCAGGAAGCTGTTTGATCCGGATGATTGCGACCTTGACGAATATATACCCGAGCTTGCATGCACCCTGGGAGAAGAGCTTTTAAGACCCACACGGATATACGCCAAAACCGTAATGTGCATAACGAAAACCCTGGGCCATAAGGTAAAAGGCATGGCCAATATAACAGGCGGAGGCCTTATCGAAAACATTCCCCGTATGTTGCCCGACGGAATTAAGGCGATAATAACGCCGTCCTCCATTCCGATTTCCCCCATATTCAGCATAATACAGAATAAGGGCGATATTTCCTACAGAGATATGTACAACACATTTAATATGGGTATTGGCTTTGTAATGGCAGTATCCAGCGAGGATGTGGGCGCGGTGCTGGATTCCCTTGTCTGCGCCGGAGAGCGTCCCTATGTGATAGGATGCTGCAAGCCAGGGGATAAAGAGGTGGAGTTCAAGTGGTAAAAACTGCGGTTTTGGTATCGGGAGGCGGCACTAATTTGCAGGCTATCCTGGACGCAATGCTTTTTGGCGAAATAAAAAACTGTGAGATCACAGCGGTAATATCTTCTTCTCCCGAAGCTTACGCATTGACCCGCGCCAAAAATGCCGGTGTACCGGCATATGTTGTGGACATAAAAAGCTTTCCCAACCGAAGGTTTTTCACGGATGCCATTATTGACAAGCTGAGGGATCTGGATATCGAGTTGGTTGTAATGGCCGGCTTCAAGTATATTCTTACATCCCGGTTCACATCGGTGTTTGACAGCAGGATAATCAACATACACCCATCCCTGATACCCGCTTTTTGCGGTGAGGGGTACTATGATATTCATGTACATGAAAAGGCGCTTGAATACGGCGTTAAGCTGACAGGGGCAACGGCTCATTTTGTCACCAGGGAGCCGGATGCGGGCCCCATAATACTTCAAAAGGCTGTGGAGGTCAGGGAGGACGACACTCCCGAGACACTTCAGAAAAGAGTGATGGAAGAAGCGGAATGGAAGATACTTCCCAGGGCGGTAAGCCTGTTTTGTGAGGGGAGACTTAAAATAGAAGGCAGGGTTGTCAGAATTTTGCCGGAGAAGCTGTCAAAATAGGGAACGTAAGAGAAAACTATTGAAGTGGAGGGGAGTTTTATGCCGGCTGAGCTGCTCAGGAGCAATAAATACCCGGGCAGGGGAATTATAATTGGAAGGTGTTCTGACAACAGGAGGACCGCAATTGCCTATTTCATTATGGGGCGCAGTGAAAACAGCCGAAACAGGATTTTCGTCCAAACGGAAGAGGGTATAAAAACAGAGGCCTTTGATCCGTCGAAACTGTCGGACCCCTCCCTGATAATATACACTCCGGTAAGAAAAGCGGGGAACGCAATTGTGGTCACAAACGGGGACCAGACCGATACCATATGGGATTATCTTTCAGCGGGCAAGAGCTTTGAGGATGCGCTGAGAACCCGGACCTTTGAGCCGGATGCTATGAAAACTCCCCGGATATCGGCAGTGGTATATCCGGACGGCGCATATAAGTTGTCCATACTTAAAAGCATGAACGGGGACGCTGGCCATACACTCCGGTTTTTTTACGAGTATATGCAGCCAAAAGCAGGAACAGGGCACCTGATACACACATACAAATCCGACGGGGAGCCCGTGCCGTCCTTTGAGGGGGAGCCCGCGGCGGTAAAAATACCGGACAGCGCAGATGAACTGGCCGGAATAATCTGGAGTTCCCTGGATGAGGACAATAAGGTATCCCTGTATGTATGCTACACGGATTTGAGCACCGGAGAGACGGAGAGAAGAATTATCAATAAGAATATCCGATAATTTGGCATGGAGGTCGGCATGGCTAAAGAATTTGAATTGAAATATGGCTGCAATCCAAATCAGAAACCCGCCCGGGTTTTTATGAAGCAGGGAGAGCTTCCCATTGAGGTTTTATCAGGGAAGCCAGGATATATAAATCTGCTGGATGCCATGAATGGCTGGCAGCTTGTCAGAGAGCTGAGCCTGGCCACCGGTCTTCCGGCTGCAGCGTCCTTTAAGCATGTGAGCCCTGCCGGAGCGGCGGTTGGCCTTCCCCTGAGTGATGTCCTGAAAAAGATATACTTTGTGGAAGATATGAAGCTGTCACCCATGGCTGCGGCTTATGTCAGGGCAAGAGGAGCTGACAGAATGTCCTCATATGGGGACTGGGCGGCTCTTTCGGGCATATGCGACGAGGAAACCGCGGCCATTTTATCAAAAGAGGTGTCCGACGGGATAATAGCCCGGGGATATACCGACCGGGCCCTGGAAATCTTGAAAAAAAAGAAAAAAGGCTCTTATATTATTATTGAAATGGACCCTTCATATGAGCCCGGCGATTTGGAAGACAAGGATGTTTTCGGCATAACCTTTCGGCAGCGCAGAAATGACCTGATAATTGATGAGGGGCTCTTATCAAATATCGTCACCAGAGCCCGTAGCCTCCCCGACAGCGCAAAACGGGACCTGATAGTAGCCCTTATTACACTCAAGTATACCCAGTCCAATTCGGTATGCTATGCAAAGGACGGTCAGGCAATCGGCGTCGGGGCGGGCCAGCAATCCAGAATCCACTGTACGAGACTTGCAGGAGACAAAGCCGACATCTGGTATTTGCGGCAGCACCGGAAAGTTATTGAGCTGCCGTTTAAAAAGGGACTTACCCGATATGAAAAAGACAATGCCATAGACAGATATCTGTCGGAAGACCACGGGGATATATTTGATGGATGGGAGCTGTATTTCACCGAAAAACCCGAGCCTTTCAGCAGGGAGGAAAAGCGGGTTTGGCTGGATACACTGGAGGGCGTGGCTCTGGGCTCGGACGCGTTTTTCCCCTTTGGAGACAATATTGACAGGGCATGCAGGAGCGGTGTCAGATATATAGCTCAGCCCGGTGGCGGCGTACGGGATGACAATGTAATCGAAAAATGCGATAAATACGGAATAACAATGGCGTTTACCGGTGTAAGACTGTTTCACCACTGAGCTTCGAATTATTCGATTTATTTATATAAAAGGCACATATGGCTGCGGGTCATCTGTGCCTTATTTAAAATACGGGACGGAGAGGATAAAAATGACGGTACTTGTTGTGGGTGGAGGCGGGCGTGAGCACGCCATATGCGCGGCTCTCCGCAAAAGCCCTCTGGTAAAAAGGCTTATATGCGCGCCTGGAAACGGTGGCATTTCCAATATAGCCGAGTGTGTGCCTGTCAAGGCTACGGATATACCGGGAATGCTGAAGCTGGCCGGGGAGAGGGGAGTCGATTTTGTTGTAGTTGCCCCTGATGATCCTCTTGCACTGGGTATGGTTGACGCTTTTGAAAAGGCGGGCATAGCCGCCTTTGGGCCAGGGAAAAATGCTGCCATAATTGAGAGCAGCAAGGTGTTTTCCAAATCCCTGATGGAAAAATACGCAATTCCCACCGCTTCCTACAGGGCCTTCGACCATATGCAGGACGCGCTGGATTATATAGAGGAAAAAGGCGCCCCCATTGTGGTCAAGGCGGACGGGCTTGCCCTTGGTAAAGGCGTAGTAGTGGCTATGACCCTGCAGGAGGCAAAACAGGCGGTAAAGGAAATGATGGAGGATAAAAAGTTTGGTCAGTCCGGTTCAAGGATTGTAATAGAGGACTATATGACCGGGCCGGAGGTGACGGTGCTGTGTTTTACCGACGGGAAAACAATAGTGCCCATGCCCTCGTCTCAGGACCATAAAAGGGCATATGACAATAACGAAGGTCCTAATACGGGGGGGATGGGGGCAATCTGCCCCAGCCCGAACTATACTCCCCGGATTGCCCAGGAGTGTATGGAGAAAATCTTCCTTCCTACGATACACGCAATGGCTTCGGAGGGGCGCCCCTTTAAAGGAGTGCTGTATTTCGGGCTGATGCTTACGCCCGACGGCCCCAGGGTGGTTGAATACAACGCCCGCTTCGGCGACCCGGAGACCCAGCCGGTTCTCTCCCTTCTGGAGACAGACTTAATGGAGATATTTATGGCAGTCACCGGGGAAAGACTCTCGGAGCTGGAAATAAAATGGAAGGACGGGGCGGCCTGCTGTGTTGTTTTGGCCAGCGGCGGCTATCCTGGCCAATATACAACCGGATATGAAATAGAAGGACTGGACAAGAGCCTGCCGGGCATTACGGTATATCACGCGGGCACAAAAAAGGAGGAGGGCAAATATTTTACTTCAGGAGGCCGGGTACTCGGAGTGACAGCCACGGCAGAACACTTGAAGGGAGCAATAAACATGGCATATGACGCCGTAAAAACCATATACTTTAAGGACATGCACTACAGAGCCGATATCGGGCGGGATTTCCTTGTATAAGTCTTTATTGAGTGAGAAGTCGGGCCTTAATCCGTTTTTTCCGCGGAGCTTATCATATATAAAGGGAAAGGAGCAGGATTAAAGTTATGAAAGCAAGTAGGGAAAGCAGAAAAAAAGGCCGCTTGAAGCTTTATATTGAGCGCTCAAAGAAAAATATAAAGGAGCGAAAGATTCTTTTTGCCGTCTATCTTGTCATTAGGCTTATCGTTGTGGCGGCTATGATTATGGAACTTATAAACAGGGAGTACTATAATGTTTTCTGCTGTATATTGACGCTAATCCTGTTCATGATACCCTCATTTGTGGAAAACCGTATCAAAATAGATGTGCCTGATGTTTTAGAGATAATCATACTTCTTTTTATATTTGCCGGTCAAACATTGGGAGAGCTGAAGGAATACTATATAACATTTCCCCACTGGGATACGATGCTACATACTGTCAACGGTTTTTTGTGTGCCGCAATCGGCCTTGCCCTGATAGATATATTGAACAAGAGTCCGAAGTTTGCCATACGCCTTTCCCCCTTTTATGTTGCTCTGTTTACCTTCACCTTTTCCATGACAGTGGGGGTTATATGGGAGTTTTACGAATTTGCCATGGATATGCTGTTTAAGACGGATATGCAAAAGGATACGATTATTAAAAGCATATCGTCGGTTATGCTCAACCCCGAAGGACGAAACAGGGCGGTGACCGTAGCTATTGAAAGCGTTGTTATAAACGGAGAGACATGGGATTTTGGCGGCTATTTGGATATAGGGCTTATTGACACTATGAAGGATTTACTGGTAAACTTTGTGGGTGCCCTTGTCTTTTCCGTCATAGGATACTTTTATGTGAAAAATAAGGGCTCGAACCGGCTGCTCAAACACCTTATTTTAACGAGTAAGAAGTATCACAGCACTGAAGCTGAAAATCAAACCGATGATAAAAGCCTGGTTCCCACGGGAGACAGGGAATAAAACAACAAGGCTGCCTGAGAGTATTACAGGCAGCCCTCTTTTTGCAGTTATTGTGTCTGCTTTCTTTTCTTTGCCGGCAGCTCCAGAATGGCTCCCGGGCGGGAGAAATCCTGAAAACCTGGCTTTTTAAAACCGATAATCTCCAGA
This sequence comes from Clostridiales bacterium, assembly GCA_012520295.1. Classification (GTDB taxonomy): domain Bacteria; phylum Bacillota; class Clostridia; order Oscillospirales; family Oscillospiraceae; genus JAAYOP01. Next base: position 15,364 of record JAAYOP010000150.1, read on the forward strand.
CCGTATAAAAATCTCAAGTCTATCATAAAAGATTATTCCGGTCAGGATATTTCAGCACCCGGCTTAAGGTCATCGTCGGCAAATATGACTCTGGCCCTGTCGCCGTCCTCTGCTGCCAGCAGCATACCATGGCTTTCAACACCTCTGATGGCAGCGGGTTTAAGATTAAAAACGCAAATGATTTTTTTGCCTATAAGCTGCTCGGGCGTGTACCACTTGGCAATTCCCGAAACTATCTGACGGGTCTCGGAGCCGAAATCAACCTGCATACATAAGAGTCTGTCCGCCTTTTTAACAGGTTCGCAGGCCTTAATTTCGCCAATCCTCAGCTTTGTTTTCCGGAACTCGTCTATTGTAATGATGCCATCGGTTTTACCCTTATTTTGGTTTTTATCAGTGCCTGTGCCACCCGTGTCTGGTTGCAGCTTTTCCAACTCATCCAGTTCCTTGTTGAGGTCCAGCCTGGGGAAGATGTTTTCGCCTTTGGAAACCGTCACATTTTTCGGGAGAAGCCCGAAGCTGCCGGCGGAATCCCAGTTGAATATGCTCAAATCGGCTCCAATCTTCTTTCTTATAATCTCGCTGCTGTCCGGTATGAAGGGGGTGAGCAGAATGGCGCAAATACGCACGGTTTCAAGCAAGTTATACATTACTCTTGCCAGGCGCGCTTTATTGCTCTCATCCTTTGCCAGTATCCAGGGAGTTGTCTCGTCTATATATTTATTGGCCCGGGACACCACCTTGAAAATATCCATCAGCGCCGACTGGAAAGCGTAGCTTTCCATACTCCGCTCATATAGGCTTCTCAGGTTTTTCGCCATGCCTGTCAGTTCCTCGTCGGCAGGCTCGGGCTGACCCAAATCCGAAAGGGTGCCTCCAAAATACTTCTCCACCATTGCCGTTGTTCTTGAGACCAGGTTGCCCAGATCGTTGGCAAGGTCGGAGTTTATGCGGGTTATCAAAGCCTCATTGGTAAAGTCGCCATCGGTACCGAAGGGGAACTCCCTGAGAAGGAAATAGCGCAGAGCGTCAACGCCGTATCGTCCGGCAAGCACCACAGGGTCAACCACATTGCCCTTGGACTTGGACATTTTTTCGCCGCCTATATTCAGCCACCCATGGCCGTAAACCTTTTTTGGGAGGGGAAGATCGAGAGCCATAAGAAGGGCGGGCCATATAATCGAATGAAAACGGGTTATCTCCTTGCCAACAAAATGAACGTCTGCCGGCCAATATTTCTCAAAATCATCATATTTGTCATTCATATAGCCCAGGGCTGTAATATAGTTTGACAGGGCGTCCACCCAAACATAGACCACATGTTTTGAATCGAAGCTGACAGGAACACCCCATTTAAAGCTGGTTCTCGATACGCAAAGATCCTCAAGGCCAGGCTTCAGGAAATTGTTTACCATCTCGTTCATACGGGATTCCGGCTCAAGAAAATCAGGCTGGCTGCGGTAGAGCTCCATGATACGGTCCCCATAGGCGGAGAGTCTGAAAAAGTATGCCTCTTCCTCAGCATAATAGACATCTCTTCCGCAGTCGGGGCAATTTCCGTCCACAAGCTGGCTGTCAGTCCAGAAGGCCTCGCAGGGGGTGCAGTATTTTCCCTTATAAATGGATTTATAAATATCCCCCTTGTCATACAGAAGCTTAAAAATCTTCTGGATGGATTTAACATGGTAGTCGTCGGTGGTGCGTATAAAGCGGTCGTTTGAGATGTTCATAAGTTTCCAGAGCTTTAGAATGCCGGAAACGATATTGTCCACAAACTGCTGGGGGCTGACCCCCGCTTCCCCGGCCTTTTCTTCAATTTTCTGGCCGTGCTCGTCGGTGCCTGTCAGGAACATGACATCGTAGCCCTGCATTCGCTTGTATCTGGCCATGGCGTCTGCTGCCACAGTGCAGTAGGTGTGGCCAATGTGAAGATTGTCAGAGGGGTAGTATATGGGCGTTGTGATGTAGAATGTTCCCTTGCTCATGATGTACTTTTCTCCTTATAATGGAATAATATTAACTGCAAGCGTAGCATAACGGACCGTTATTGTCAATTCAAAAGGGCTATACTTTAGATAATGTG
>JAAYOP010000014.1 GCA_012520295.1 Clostridiales bacterium
ACCTATAAACGTCAAATAAACCGCCGTAATCTGCGGTATTCTCACATCCGCAGAAATATTAACAATCATCTGCCTTGAGTTGTGCAAATTCTATGCCGGAGTAACCAGCTGCCTTGCTGGTTACGATGATCAACTTGTCCGTCCCTTCTTTTTATGGTAATATTGTATAACAAATCCGTTTATTTTAGTATTTCCATCCCCTGAGAGGTTGCGAAGATTGATACTGCGCCACTTTAATCAATTATAGGGATTTCAAGAGGTTTTCCCGGTGGTTTCCTAGGCGGTGCCTGTTGAAATCGTTTATATCTGGCATATCTGTGGTGGTGTAGTAATTTATGCAATACTAACATTCCGAATGAAAGGAGGTAATCCTATCTGCGAAAATAACGATTGAAGCTACACTTGGAGATGATAATTCGAATATTAGTTAAAGCTCAATTTAAAAACTCCTGAACTAACGCGTGGTACTAATCATAAACACATGATAACGTTTTTTTAAGGAGAATTTCAATTCATGAAAAAGAGAATTGTTACTTTAATACTCGTCGTAGTGATGATGCTAACGATCTCGCCAGCGATAACGGTAACCGCAAACGGACCCAAAAATCTCGTGTCGGGAGATAAGTTTACTGAATATATAACGACCAATATGGCTGGCATTAAATTTGACGCTTCCTTCAACATGGTATTTGTTGAGGGTGGCACGTTTACGCTGGGATGGCAATCGCCTGATTCCAGAATGCGGCCAGCTGACGTGGCGCCGGTACATAACGTGACGGTCAGCGACTTCTACATAGGTGAAACCGAGGTTACAGTCGCACTCTGGAACGCGGTTATGGGGCTGAACGAACCAGGTGCTAACGCTAATAAACCGAAGGAACATGTTAACTTCTATCAGGTTCAGGAATTCCTAACCAGGTTATATGTTCTGACAGGTAAAACGTACCGCCTTGCAACCGAAGCTGAGTGGGAGTTCGCAGCAAAAGGCGGCAATCCCGGTTTAGTAGGTAATGAAGAGTACCCCGGCAATAATCACGAATATCTTTTTGCTGGCAGCAACAATCACGATGAAGTAGTTGCAAGCAGAACCGCCGTCGCGGACGTGAAAACCAAAAAGCCCAATATCTTGGGTATATACGATATGTCCGGAAACGCGGAAGAGTGGGTGTACAACACATGGAATGCAACGCATACGGGTGGAGTTGACCCCATTGGACCGGGCGGACATATTCATCAACAAAAAACACGTCGCGGGGGCACCTACGGTACAAACTCCGCGGACAGCACCCGCACCATTGCAGCCCGCCAAATCCGTTCGATAGACGGCGGCGCCGGAATGGGTTTCCGTATCGCGCTCTCCGGAGACATGAACTCCGTTCCTCCGGGCATGATACGCCCGCGTGATATCGATCACCCTGATATTGACGAACGCACGATGCCTGTTACATACCGCGACTCGAGATGGGTCACAAACGATGATTATATATGGTCGGGCAGCTTTGCGGGAACAATGAGCTTTACCATGAAACTCTGGGATACAGGCGAAATGGTAATACAGACACCGGGATATGAAGACCGTATAGGTCAGTGGTATTCCGTAAGTAATCTAGGCATCATATTCGTTGAGAGCGCAGGTCAGGAGACAGAGAAACGGATGACTCTCCCATATGTCTTCATGACGGACACTTATGTGACAGTCATCAACGACGTCTCATTTACCGGCGACGGCGCGCCTATCGGGCGTTTTGAAAAGGTGCCCGATACAGAAACAACGATAAATAAACCGGAAGGGTTGACGCTTTACGATCCCAAAGAATTAGCCGCAGCTTCGGAGTATGACCATACATCATACGACTTGAGCAACATCACCCCGGAAATGCGTGGCCAGGATCCGCGCCTGATTGACGGCGTAGGTTACGGCTGGTGGCAGACAGGCGGCGGAGGCATACACCAATACCGCAAGGATTTCACCCCAGACTCATTCCGGTTCGTGGTTTATTCGCCCGCTTTCGGTTCGGGTACCGGCGGCGCAAATAACGGATACGGCGCTAACTACCTGGCACAGTCAAACTCCTGGTATACGGTTAACGACATGCTGTTGGTGGTGGGGAGCGGAAACAGTGTACAGCATTATCTTTATACTGTCACGGATGATGTCAGATCCATCAACGTTCCCGGCGTGACTACAAAACAATTGATGCATATTTCGTATATGGATTACGAAAAAGGCGACCAGCGTATTTTTGAACTCCATTCCAACAATGTCATCAGAGGATATACAAATGATATTCCCAGCGGTTGGTTTTTTTCGATGGGCAAATCAACGTTCAGAGAGGCTCCGGCAGAGGAGACAGTTTGCCCGGGCGGCTGCGATGAAGTAATCAGCGCGTGCAAATGTCCGACGATTTGTCCGGAGTGCAGCAGCCACATCAACAACTGCTACTGCGATGACGCGAAGGAACGCCTGGAAGCGGCAGCGCGTACAGCCCAAGCCGCACTGGAGGCGTACAACACGTCAAACACAACGACACAGGCTCATCTCGACGCGGTTGCCCGCGCTTCCGTGGGCTTTCACGCTATCGAGCGGACTTGGACGCAATTCAATAAAGTCAACGCGACACGCAATCAATCGGGTTCTATCACCGGAACGCTTGTGTTGTCTATCAGCGGTAACACGAAAACGCTAACTGTAGACCTAAAGATAGATCAACTGCCCAAGTCCAGCACCGCCGGTTGGTCGATAACGCCGAACGCGACTATCGGTGGCGAAACAGTAACGATGACGGCAACTGACCTGGATGAGATGTTCACAATATTTGACATTGGTAGTTTGTTCGGAATGCCCGGAAGCTTTGGATATACTTATGCCATGTGGTTTGGCAGTGACGGAACTTTCACGTTTGACAAGGACGTGACCCTTTCGAAGAGTTACTTTAACGAGTCCTTTGCTGAAGTCGGTAGGGACAGTGTTTTAATACCAGCCGGCGAAGTGATTAGTGTAGCCGACGGCGTGTACAGTGAATACCAGGGTAAGACAGTTCCATGGAGCGAGTTTTCGATTACAATGGACGATGGCAACTCATGGATGATCGTTTACAGTGAAGCCCCCGGAAACTATGCCGCGTTTCCACCTGATGCTCCGCTGGCGGATTTTCCTGGTACGGTAACCTAACCGACAGCCACTCCGAACTCCGAAACCCGCAATCACTGACTATTCCGTGGCCCTCACCAGCCAACGGCAACAACTGTTTTAAGCTCCGTGACGTGATCTATCTGCTCAACGGCACCGGATCTCAGTTCTCCGTTTATTATGAAAGGCCACCCACAACATAATGAACACCAGCGCTTCATAGGCACTTTCCGTAATAACCACGGCGGCCGGCATCATACCGGCCGCCCCAAAAACAGTATATAATGTGTTCAAAAACAAGCCTGTATCAACGACCTCAGCTCAGCTGGGCATACGGTTCGATACAGGCTTTGTCCTTTCCAGACCTGTGGATTACCTGACGAACAAGACCATCAAGCACCACCAGGCTGATTTCATTCATTTTAATCAGGCGACATTCTGGCAATGGATAACGGATAACCCTGCTGATTGCCACCGGCGTCCCGCTCTGGACCGTGTCCTACCGGGCCGGGCACGCCCAGACGAGCACAACGGCAAACATATACTCCCACGCCATCCGCACTGCCGACGAAACGGCCGCGGATGTGCTGGACGACACACTGATACCGGCTCCGGTGAGAAGGAATATTGGGCGATGTCGAGCTTTGTAAAATACCGCTTGCATGGGGATTAACTCCTCTTGCAGGCGGCTTTTAATTTCGGAACTTTGTGAGGATTTTACAATAATACATATTAGATGTTCTTTTATATTATGGTATAGTTTTGTTGGGCATATTTCAATAACACACCGCGTTGAGTGCGCGACATTGATGTCACGCAAAAAATATGAACTTACTGTGAACCCTTAAATATTAAGGTTTTTAGCTCATATGGATATGAAACACATTGAGCGAAAACAAGTACATCCTTTGGCAGGAACCGTAAATCTTTAGATGCAGCGGCCCCGGTTCGGCTTTTAGAAACACGGACACCAGGGACGCCATGTCAAGGGCGGCTGCAGAAACCCATGAAATATTAAGAGCGGAGGATATAAACACGAATTTCTCTATTTTTGAGGGGTCAAGGCAACCAAGTCTATGGAAGTGCCTTGATCCCTCAGCACTGCCCTATCCTTCTCTTGAATAAAAGCATTTTTATCTTAAGCGATCAATTCCAATTACCCGAAATCCGGTACACACCCAAAAAAGTGCCCACTGTTTGTGAGCACTTTTAAAATAATTATTACTTAAATATATGTTTTATTTTTTCCTTATTTTTAACTATAAATTGCAGCATTTGGCGATTTGTTTTTGCAAGTTCCTTGTACGTATCATGGCTTTCAAAAAAAGCAATACAAATCATCTGAATAGAGCAAATTACATAATATACTGCCTGTTTTTCTTCTTGTGTCAGTCCTCCCTCAAGGTCATAACCATTGAGAATTCCACTGAGTATTTCTAACCATTTCTCATATGTTTCGTCACTACCTTCAGATAAAATTCCGGTCGCACAGTAGCAGACATCCCACAAGCGTATATTAATTTCACTCAGATCAAAATCAATAAATCCACTTACTATGCCATTATCAAATAGTATATTGCTTGGATTTGGATCTCTATGAATGAGTTGTTTAGGTAATTTATCATATAGCATTCCAAAATGTTCGATAAAGTCGTTAAAGAAACTGTCATTAAGTCCCATGTTCCACTGTATGTTTTGTCGCTTAACACTCGGCAGCGCCCATTCTGCAACATTTTTATAAAGATTTACCTCATCGGGTAAAATGTCTTTCTGTATAGCCTTAAGCGCCTTGTGTAGCCTTGCTATGCTTCTGCCATAATGTTCACCAAACTTGACACGATTATTGCCCAATATATCAGATTTAGATAGCGGTTTTCCGTTTAATCCTCGTATAAGAATAAAAATCTCTTTATCATCCAAATACTCACTCCCTGTTTTAGTTAGGACTGGCAGTGAAGAAACAAAGCCTTGATGGTGAAGTGCTTTAGCGATTTTTAGGTTTTTCATTAGTTTATCACGGCTACTGGATTTCAGAATATATTCATTTCCCACACTCCAAACATTTCCGGAAACTTTTGCTCCGTCCATGATATAGATATCACTTATGGGGAGACCTCTTTCAATATTCCAATTATCCAAAACTTTTCGTAATTCTTTCTCGGTATACATATTTACCACCTCCGGTTTTCTTGGTTTGTGTTCTTGATAAATTCTAAGATACTTTTTAGGAGAACAACCATACATTTTTACAAATGCCTTGTAAAACCCTGCATAGGTATTAAAACCATATTCAAGCACCACATCAATAGCTTTACGACCGCTGGCGATTTCTGCAAGTGCGTGATCAAGGCGCCGCTTCAAGATGTAGCTCGCAATCGAAAACCCCATAGCAGAAGAAAATAAACGGTAAAAATGATATGTTGAATAGTTTGACATCTTAGCCAATTCTTCAGCTGTAATATTGGTTTTTAAATTTTGTTCTATATAATCTAGTGCTGATTTGATTAATCCAGGGTATTGCATGGTATTCCTCCTCCCGTACGGTAGTTTTAGTATACACAACAAACAATATGGAAACATTTCCTATTTTGCTATCATACCAAACTTTATATGATAATTAAAGAAAATTCATTTAAGCAGATGCAGAAAACTACTACGCTATAACTATAACAATCCAGGCTCTTTAACGTATAGCTTTCATGTATGCGGTGGATATGTTTCCTCATACCGATAGTATGAAAAATGCCATGGATATGTTTTCAAGTATGTGTAGGTTCAAATGTTATTAATTCCATCAACTTGAGCCACGCTAAGTGCGTGGTATTGATATCAAGGGCGTAATCTTTGATTTTCAAAGGCCTAGGTATGGAAATGATACGCAATATAATGTAAGATTATAGTATAAAAGCATACTGCAATTTGTTGGGGGATGAGGGTTTGGAAGAGGGTTTGAATGAAGTTATTGAAGGAAATTGTAAGAAAGCAAGGTATTAACTTTGACGGAAAGACAATTTATAGAGAAGCTGTCAGAGGAGTAATAATTAAGGGCAAGCCCCTACTAATGATATACTCACCAAAAGATGGGGATTATAAATTTCCTGGAGGTGGCATTGATACAGGTGAAAGGCATTAAACTGCGCTTGCCAGAGAAACAAGGGAAGAATGCGGGGCAACAGTAATATCGATTTATGATGAACTTGGGAAAGTAGTTGCGTTCGATATACCTATTGAAGATAATTATGATGCTTTTAAAATGGTTTCTTTCTATTACTTATGTGAGATTGATTCAAACTTTGGAGAACAGTCGCTAGACCAATATGAGAAAGATTTAGGGTTTACACCTACATGGGTGGATATTGATAAAGCTATTTCGACAAATCAGATGTTGATAGATTCAAATATCTTTCCACGCTGGACGCCAAGAAAATTATTTGTATTGAAGCATATTAAAAAATTAAGACTATGAGAAAAAAACATGGCTATAATCATCCAATTTTTTAGGGTTGAGAAGGTTTTAAGAAATAATCCAGAGGTGTCGCTATGAACACATCAAAAACGTTACTTAGTCTTTATCTGGTTTTTGCCGTTATATTATCTCAGTTTTTTGTCGCCTACTTCTTTTCAAAGGGCAGAACTAGCTATCGAAAGGCATTCTCTGCCTTGGTTTTATGTATTAGTTTTTATTTGTTTGGTTATTTAATGATTATTAACAGTAATAATCTGCAGGAAATGGTTTTTTGGAATCAGATTCAATATCTGGGATTACCCTTTATTTCTGTACTATGGCTGATGGTGGCTCTTCTTTATACAAAAACCATCTATTCCCTAAAAAATCAGATAGCGATTTTACTATTTTCTCTGCCTGTAATAACCTTCTTTGTGCGACTCACCAATTCTTGGCATCATTTTTTCTATACAAAATGGGAAATGAGGCAGTTCTTTGGATATTATTCCTTATATATGGAAAGAGGTTTCTGGTACTATGTTAACATCTCTTATAGCATATTGTGCTTGCTTCTTACCATTATCATTTACTTCATAGGATACCTGAAAAATAAGGTAGGCTATACCAAATCCCACTTTTTAGTTTTTCTATTTGCTTCTTTACTACCTTTTATAGGTATAGTGCTGATTCTTTTCGCTTTCGAAGAGTGGAGCATTGATTATTCCGCTTTAATAATGCCCATTTCTCTACTTATTATTAGTTATGGTATTTTAAAATACGATTTTTTGGAAATAAGAACTCTGGCTCGAGAAACGATCTTTGAGAATAACTTTGCTGGTATGGTGGTATTGGGGCCAGGGAAAAGGGTAATAGACTACAATAAGGCTGCCGAGAAGTTTTTTGAAGCAATAAATATTAAATTGAATAATTATCCCATAGAGCATATTCTTAATCGAGAGCCAAAGCTGTTGGAAATTTTCGAAAGTGAGAGTAGCCGTGATTTTTCTTTGGTTATAGATGGAGAAGAACGTTTTTTTGAGATTGACGTGGTGCCATTGGGAGAGCCCCATGATGGAAATACGAGAATGCTTAAATCTATCCGTGATGTTACAGATGAAAGGAAGATTCAGGATAAACTGAAGTTTTTGGCTACCATAGATTCTTTAAGCGGCCTCTATAATCGGGCAGAATTTATGAATTTAGCCAAAAGAGAGTTTGCTTGGGCCAAAACGAGTAATGAAGAACTATCATTGCTGATTATGGATTTGGATAATTTCAAGAACATCAACGATAGCTTTGGACATGCAGCAGGAGATGAAATGATTCGTGAAATTGGAAGCATTATAATGACCAGTTTCCGAAAAACCGATATTGCCGGGCGCATAGGAGGAGAAGAATTTGCTGTGGTTTTAAAGAACGCTTCTTTGGAAGAAGCAAAAAAGGTAGCGGAAAAGTTTCGAGAGACTGTAGCCAGGAGAAAAGTAATTTACGAGGGGCAGGAGATTAGTTCTACGGTAAGTATAGGAGTGGCAGCAATCCGTGGTAACACCGATGATATCAACAATATTGAAGATATTTTAAAAATGGCGGATGATGCCCTGTATAAGGCAAAAGCTAAGGGACGAAATTGTGTTGCAACTTAAATCTTAAATATGGAAGCGAATACTGGGGGCCAGTGAAGAAGAAATAGCATTTGGTGTATCAAAGAATATGGTCAACGTGCCCCTGAATGATGTTATGGGCTTATTTATATTGATAGTGTCAAATACTTTGACATTGAATATGACTGGGCACTTATTAACTCAACATACGGGGATATGATCCTTACCGAAGTTTATAAATACTGAATGTATAGTGTACAATGATATGGTCTAAAAAAAGAAGAAGCTGACCCCTAACTGTGGTAAAATGGTAAGTGCTAACAAACCAATCACAGAAAGGGATAGCTTCTATGAAAAGAATAGCACAAAAAG
>JAAYOP010000151.1 GCA_012520295.1 Clostridiales bacterium
GGCGATGTTTTTATACTTTTTTCCTGTCCGGCACCGTTGGTTTCACGGTAAAGGAACTTTTTTGCAGATTTATACCGTTGGTTATGCTGATATCTTCATCGACCCTCATCCCCAGAAAACCGGCAGTACGGGACCGAAGATTTCTTCGTTCATAACATCGTCCTCCATGCCACATTATCCATAATGGCAGGAACCTTCTGCAAGGTTTCCGGGTTGCTATTACCGCCACACAACCTTGCTTTTGTCAATTTCTATGTCCATTACATACTCCCCGTGGCGATAAAACTCGTTCTCACCTAATGAATTTCGCATCCATACTTACTGAAAGCCTTGATATAAGACAGCCTGCCCACTCTTTATCTGTGATATCAATATAACTGTCTCTACATGGCTCTGGTTGACGGTGTGATGTCGTTTTATATAAGGCCTTCCAGGTATTCCACAATATCCCTGGCTTTCGGCGGGCAGCCTTTAACACATCTATCAAACCCTGAGGTACATGTACCTATACCTATCCCATCAAACCGTTTTTCCTTAAACCCCTGACCGATGTATAGTTTTTCTTTTAACCTGTTCAAAAGACCTTTTTCATACAGCCTTTCCAGTCCATAAATAGCGCTTCCATAGCAAGCTGAGCAAGCACTGTCCTCGACGATATGCCTTGATAACTGTTGAACTCTTCCTGAAGGTGCCAGTTTTCTTGTTCCACTATCCTTATTCAACTCAACAATATCGGCGTTCGCCAGGTCGGCAGTGCCTGCCCCGATAGCTTCAGCCATTGGTATATATGAAATTTCCTCAATACCAAAACCCATCAAATGCGCCGCATACGCGTCCACCAGCACAGGATCCTTCCCCGCGATTATCCTGTTCATCTGAACCGGGTTGCCGCCCTCCTCAAAGTTAAGGTCACCATTCATACCATCAACAATTATGAGGCTTTGCTTTATTAACCTGTTTAAATATGCTATCGGCTTATGCAAACCCATGGTGTGGAACTTTCTTTTCTCGGAATTGGGTATACAGCCCTTCATATTCTTCAAAGCACAGGTGATGTTAGTCTGGCAATGCCCTTTGAGAACCGGTATGTTTATCAAATAATCAACCTTTGTAACGTAATCGCAGATGTTTATTTTCAAACCGTTTATTTCATACGCCTTGTATTTATCTTTTTGAAGGTCAATAAGGGGAACGTTGTATTTCCTCGACAATGCCTCATATCCGCATACTTTAAAGGCCTGTGATGTCCTGTCTCCCACCCAGGAGCCTTCCATAATTGCTATCCTGTGGCGCCCTTTTGATTTTAAATATTCAATGAGCCCCGCCACTATTTCAGGCGTAGTCGTCGCGCCTGAGCTTGAAGGTTTTGCTAAGACCAGATTTGGCTTAATCCCAACAAGCGCGTTTTTATCTATTTCTTCTTCTGGTTTTATGGCTTCAAGCAGCTCAATTACCATTTCTTTTGGATTATCACCGTAAATAATACGTATCCCGTTTTTACCAATCAAGTATATCAGCTCCTGCATTCGTTGCCGCTGCTGAAAACTGCCTTGATATCCGTTTTGCCCTCATCACGAAATTATTCGATGCCAAGGGCGGCTTTCCAGTCGGCCTCCTTAAAACCCGCCAGAACAAAGCCGTCACCAACAAGAATCGGACGCTTGACAAGCATACCATCCGATGCCAGCAGGTTATACTGCTCATCCCCGCTCATGGTCGGGAGCTTGTCCTTCAGCTTCAGTTCCCTATACAACAATCCGCTGGTATTAAAAAACCTCTTCAGCGGCAGGCCGCTCTTTTTATGCCAGTCCTTCAATTCCTCAACTGTAGGATTGTTTTCCTTGATATGCCTTTCTTCAAAGGCAATATTGTTTGCCTCCAGCCA
>JAAYOP010000015.1 GCA_012520295.1 Clostridiales bacterium
CTTTTTGTGCTATTCTTTTCATAGAAGCTATCCCTTTCTGTGATTGGTTTGTTAGCACTTACCATTTTACCACAGTTAGGGGTCAGCTTCTTCTTTTTTTAGACCATATCATTGTACACTATACATTAAATTCCGGCAGTTCTCCTTTTATAATAGGTTTTTTGGCTGTGCCTGGGAGGCTGTGTCCTGTTTGGCTGCAAAAACCCATAAAAAACTGCTGGTCCTGAACAGGAACAGCAGAGTTTATTAATCCAAACAGCCGGGAGCTCAATGGAGGCTCATTTCAAACAACTCAAAAGCCCTGTCCCGAAGCTGCAGGTTTTCAGGCTCCCTCAACTCCGGGTCCTCTTCAAGAAGCCTTTTTGCCGCCTCCTGGGCAACGGAAAGGGTATCCATATCGCAGCTCAGGTCCGCCAACTTCATCTCGGGGAGTCCGTGCTGGCGGGAGCCGAAGAAATCGCCGGGTCCCCGGAGCCTCAGGTCCTCCTCGGATATCTCAAAGCCGTTGTTTGTTTTGCACAGCACCTTCAGCCGTCGGGCGGCCTCCTGGCTGGAGGAGCCGTTAAAGAGAACACAATAGGACTTATGGGCTCCTCTTCCGACGCGTCCCCTGAGCTGGTGAAGCTGGCTGAGTCCGAAGCGCTCGGCATTCTCAATTATCATTAGGGCGGCATTGGGAACATCCACTCCCACTTCTATAACGGTTGTGGAAACCAGGATATCTATGTTGCCTGCGACAAATTCCCTCATGACCGCCTCTTTTTCAGCCGCCTTCATCTTCCCGTGCAGGTGTGAAACCCGCAGATTGGGAAAAACCTGTGTTTGCAGCTTTTCGGCGTATTCAAGGGCTGATTTGAGCTCCATTGTTTCGCTCTCTTCTATCATGGGGCAGACAATATAAATCTGTCTGCCTTCGGAAACCAGCCTTGCCGCGAATTTGTTTATCCGCTCCCTCATGTTCTCGCGCACCATATAGGTGTCCACCTTCTGCCTGCCCGGCGGCAGCTGGTCGATAACGGAAATATCCAAATCTCCATATATGATCAGGGCCAGCGTCCTGGGAATCGGCGTTGCGGACATAACCAGCACATGGGGACTGTTTCCCTTTTCCGTAAGGGCCGCTCTCTGCCGGACTCCGAACCTGTGCTGTTCATCTGTTATGACCAGGGCCAGATTTTTAAACTTAACTCCTTCGGATATTATGGCATGGGTACCTACAACCAGGTCCGCCTCTCCCTTTTCAAGGCTTTCATGGGCGGTTTTTTTAGCTTTGGGGCTCATGCTTCCAGTGAGTAGTATTGTCCTAACCCCAAATTTTCCCAAGAGCTCCGAAAGGTTCTTATAATGCTGCTCGGCAAGAATTTCCGTGGGCGCCATGAAGGCCGACTGGAGACCCGAGCGGTGGGCAAACCATATACAGCCGGCGGCCACAGCGGTTTTGCCGGAACCAACATCTCCCTGGACAAGCCTGTTCATGGCCTTTCCGGAAACCATGTCCCCCATGGCCTGCTCCAATGACCTTTTCTGGGCTTTCGTTAATTCAAAGGGCAGAGCCCTGTAGAATTCATCGGGAGGGGCTTTTTCCAGCACATAGCCTGCCCTTTGGGCATTGGTATTCTTCATTAGTCCCAGAGCACAGGAGAGAACAAACAGCTCTTCAAAAACAAGCCTTTTTCTTGCTTTGCCAAGAGCCTCCGGGTTTTCCGGAAAGTGGATGTTTTTATAACAATAGCCGGCGTCCATGAGGCCGTATTTCCGCCTTATTTTTTCGGGCAGAATATCGGGAAAAGGTTCCCGGACAGCCTTCAGGGCCTGCTCAATGGAATTTACCAGCACCTTTTGCGTAATACCCTTAGTCAGCCTGTATATGGGCACTATCCTGCCCGTGACCGTGCCTCCTTTGTCCGAGGGCTCAAAGAGAGGGTTGGTCATTGATGTATAGCCGCCGTTTTTTGAAATTTTGCCGTAAAATATATATTCCCCGCCCTGTTTGATTGTGTCTTTTATATAGCTCTGGTTGAAAAATGTAACGTCGCATGCTCCGCTGTTGTCGGCAATTCTGAATTTGACCAGGTCAAGGCCTTTGCGTACCCTGCTGAGTCTGGGAGGGGTAATAACATATGCCTTTATACAGGAGCTCTCTCCATCGGGCACCTCCGCCAGCGGACTGATTTTTCTTCTGTCCTCATAGTCACGGGGAAAAAAGGAAATCAGATCCCGAACAGTGGATATCTCCAGCTTTTTCAGGCTCTTAGCCCTCTGCTCCCCAATGCCCGTTATAAACCTGATTCCTTCGTTTAAGATTTCTTTAGCCATACCATCCCCCTCCATGGCCTGTTGTCCGGCTCAGATTTAATCACTTCGACTTCATTATTTCAGCAAGAGAAGCGTCATAAGGCGGATAAGCAATCCCCTTCTCGGTGACTATCGCGGTAATAAGCTCAGCATCGGTAACGTCAAAGGCGGGGTTGAACACCTTAATTCCCCGCACTGACATGGGCTCTGTATACCACATGTCCGTAACCTCCGAGCCATCCCTTTCTTCAATCACGATATCCTCTCCCGTAAGGGTCTGCATATCTATCGACGAGGTGGGAGCGCATATATAAAAGGGTATATTATAGCGCTTTGCCAGGACCGCCACTGCCAGCGTACCGATTTTATTGGCGGCATCTCCGTTTGCAGCCACCCTGTCGCAGCCTGTAAATACCGCCTGGACCTGTCCATTTTTCATCACAGAGGCCGCCATATTGTCACATATGAGGGTAACGTCAGCTCCGGCGGAGTGCAACTCGTAGGCCGTCAGCCTCGCTCCCTGTAACAGAGGCCTGGTCTCGTCCACAAAGACCCTGAAGTTATAGCCCCTCTCCAGCCCCAGATATATGGGAGCCGTCGCGGTGCCATATCTTATGGTGGCCAGCTTGCCCGCATTACAGTGGGTGAGCAACCCCCAGCCCCTTTGGGTCAACGTCAGGGCGTATTCCCCCAGACTGTGGCAGACCCGGATATCCTCGCTGATAATCCCCTGGGCCTCTCTACCAAGGGCTGCCTCAATCTCTTCCCTGTCGGCTCCCCTGCTCTCAAGGAGCGTTTTTTCCATCCTGTCCAGTGCCCAGAACAGGTTTACCGCCGTGGGACGGGCGCTTTCCAGATACTGCTTCACCTGGGCAAATTCCCGATAATATCCATTGAAATCTGCGCTTTTAAAGCCCCTTGCGGCCAGATATATCCCGCAGGCAGCGGCGGCCCCGATAGCGGGCGCGCCCCTCACCCGGAGCATTTTTATTGCCTCCCAGACCTCTTCCGGCGTTTTCAGCCTGAGGAGCTCCAGCCGCCCGGGTAGCAGGGTCTGGTCGATTATCACAAGGCTCCCTTCCTCCATATCCAGCTCTACCGTATCTATATCGTGTATATTAATCATTGTCCGGGCTCCCTTACCGCCTGTCCGATATTGCTAATATCTGTATGTAAACTCGGATGGCCTTTTCTTATTTGCTTTAATGATATAAGCATAGCCTTCCCCTGTCAACACCGAGTCCGGCGGTTATTTACTTGCCAATTCATAAAACAATGGTAGAATATAGTTACCAAGGCATCAACAATCCGGAGGATTATATGGATATATTAAAAATACCCGCCATATCGGAGTTTTGCCGCACCGCGGAACTGATCCACAGCCGGGGCTGGGCAGAGCGAAACGGAGGCAATATCAGCCTGCTGCTTGATGAGGACCTAGGCAGCCTGGCGCCAATCCGCAAGCTCCCTGTGGGCTGCCCGGGTGGTCTGGAAGGCCGTTATATAGCCATAACCGGGTCGGGAAAATATCTTAGAAATGTCCCGCGGGACCCGGAGTCAAATATGGGTATATTCCGCATATGCCGGGACGGAGTCGAGCTGCTGTGGGGCCTGAAGGACGGCTCTGGCCCCAGCAGTGAGCTGGCCGCCCACCTGAACTGCCACAGTGTCAGGCTCAATGTGGATCCCGCTCACAGGGCAGTAATCCATACTCATGCCACAAATCTGGTGGCAATGACCTTTGTTCACCCCCTAAACGACCGCGACTTCACAAGAACCCTGTGGAGTTTACTGACAGAGTGTATAATGTTCCTTCCCGACGGGGTAGCAGTGCTTCCCTGGATGCCCTGCGGCACTGAGGAGACAGGCAGGGCGACCGCCGAAAAAATGAAGGAGAGCCGGATTGTTGTCTGGGCTCATCACGGCGTTTTTTCCTCGGGCACCTCTGCGGAGGACGCCCTGGGTCTGATTGAGGTGGCTGAAAAAGCAGCGGAGATATTTCTGAAGATATCCCATCTTCCCATATTATCCAAAATAGATGACTCCCGCCTGCTGGACATCTGCAAGGTGATGAATATAGTGCCCAGGAACGGCTATTTAAGCATTCCCGAAAGCCCGGAGTAAGGCATGCCCTTCTCAAAATGAAAACAGAAAAAAGCTCCACGGGAAGACTAACCCTCTGGAGCAAAATCCGCTAATGACCGAATTGAAACCTTAAAACCGGCTCAGGAAAAAAGGTTTTATGAAAAGCAATATTTATCAGTTTCGCATAATGGTTTTATTTTATATTAAATAATGCTAATATTGAATAAGAAGGATGCAGGATGAGTGTTTGATTATTTAGAGGTGAATTATGAGAATTCTCGAATCGGCTGAAAACTACCTTGAGACGGTTTTACAACTGACAGAAAGAAACGGCTCAGTCCGTTCCATAGATATTGCCAATGAACTGAACTTCTCCAAACCCAGTGTCAGCGTTGCCATGAAAAATCTCCGAAAGCACGGCTATCTGAAAGTGGATTCAAAAGGCTATATCACCTTGACCGAAAAGGGCTACAAAATAGCAAAGACAATGAATGAAAGGCACGTGCTTTTGCGTGACTGGCTTATATCCCTGGGTGTCAACGAAGAAACCGCGTCCAATGACGCCTGCAGGATTGAGCATGTCATAAGCGCGGAAACCTTTGAGGCCATAAAACGCCACGCCGGGTTAAATGAGAGTGACTGAACAAAGAAGCAGTCAGGTATTATGCTGAGTCAAAAATCAGGCTGAAGCAAAGGGAAAGCAAGGGCTATAACCCGTTAACCTCCACTCTTTGCCACAGCCTGATTGTTTTTTATGTCTTTAAAGCGTTGTGCTTACTTCCTTCTTTTCTTTTTCCCCGACTTTCCAAATGTGGAGCCGCTCTCCAGGGTCTCTCCAAACTGTCTCAAAAGCTCCTTCTGCTTCGAAGTCAGATTTTTCGGTACTTCAACCTCTACGGTAACAAACTGGTCCCCGCGCCCTGTCCCATTGAGATGGGGTATTCCCTTGCCTCTGAGCCGGAACACCGTTCCTGTCTGTGTGCTCTCGGGTACTTTATATTTGACCTTGCCATCCAGAGTGGGGACCTCCACCTCCGCTCCCAGGCTCGCCTGAACTATGTTGATGGGCAGGCGATAAAAGACCGAATACCCGTCACGTTCAAAGTGTTCATGGGGTATTATATAAATAGTCACATGCAGGTCGCCCGGTGAGCCTCCGTTTATGCCCCGGTGTCCCTGACCCCGCACGGAAATGGTCTGGTCACTGTCTATCCCCGCCGGAACGTTCACTGTTATTGTGCGGCTTTTTCTCACGCTTCCCTTACCCTTACAGGTCGGGCACGGGCTGTGTATAATCTTTCCCGTACCGGCGCACTGGGTACAGGTGCTGCTTGATGACATGGTGCCAAAGAGGGTTCTCTGCTGGATTCTGATAGCACCTGTTCCTCCGCAGTTCCCGCAAATTTCGGGTGTCGTACCTGGCGCACAGCCGTCTCCCCCGCAGTCCGTGCAGGCTTCAATACGGTTATTTATCTGTATGTCCTTTTTGCATCCGAAGGCGGCCTCCTCGAAGGTCAGTTCCAGGGATATCCTTATGTTCTCGCCCTTTCTTGGCGCATTCCTGCTTGCTCTCCTCGTCCCGCCGCCGAAAAAGGATTCGAATATGTCGCTTAAATCTATGTCTATGCCGCCAAACCCTGCGCCTCCAAAGCCGGGATCAAAGCCCGCATGTCCGAACTGATCATACCTGGCTCTTTTATCACTGTCCGATAAAACCTCATATGCTTCATTTATCTCTTTGAAGCGGGCCTCGGCGTCCTTGTCATCCGGGTTTAAATCGGGGTGGTTTTCCTTTGCCAGCCTTCGATATGCTTTTTTAATCTCTTCCTCGGAAGCTCCCCTGCTCAAGCCAAGTATCTCATAATAATCTCTCTTGTTATCAGCCATATAAATCCCTTTCTCAAAATACCCTTATCGGCAAGTAAACTGAAAGCTGCCGCAAAAACCTGGATTGTTGGTTTGTGGAGCATTAAAGATGCCGCAAAACTTCGGGAAAAATCCCACATCCGCCGTCTTGGGACAGGCTTTACCGGTTTGCGCGGCAAATTCTGTGCGACAAAAGGCAGTTTTGATAAGGCTTGCCAAAACATAATATGCTGGTTTTTCGGTTTGTCACATCAATTTATCATCCGCGGCGGGTATCCACCGCGGATGATAAAGCTTTAGACCGTTAAATCTTTATTTGTTCTCCGGGTTCTCTTTGTTTTCTTCGTCAACCACTTCATATTCGGCATCGTAATACTGGTTTTGATCTGCCCCGCTTTGCCCCATATCGGGGTTTGCTCCGGCATTCTGAGCTTGGGAGTATATCTTTTCCGATGCCGCGTAAAAAGCTTTATTGAGCTCCTCGGTTGCGCTCTTGATTGCCTCTATGTCGGTACCCTTCAGGGCCGCTCTCACTTTATCAATGCCTTCCTGGATTTTTGTCTTGTCGACCTCATCCAGCTTATCTCCCAGGTCCGTCAGGGTTTTTTCGGACTGGTATACCACCTGGTCGGCCTGGTTGCGAACATCGGCCTCTTCCTTTCGCTTCCTGTCCTCTTCGGCATACTGCTCAGCTTCCTTGACGGCCTTTTCAATTTCTTCCTTGGACAGATTTGAAGAAGCCGTTACGGTTATCTGCTGCTCTCTGCCTGTTCCCAAATCCTTTGCGGATACGTTGACAATGCCGTTGGCATCTATATCAAAAGTGACTTCTATCTGGGGAACACCGCGTCTTGCAGGTGCGATACCGTCCAGATGGAAGCGTCCCAGAGTCTTATTATAGGCGGCCATCTCGCGCTCACCCTGCAGAACATGGACCTCAACGGAGGTCTGGTTGTCCGCTGCCGTAGAGAAGATCTGGCTCTTCTTTGTGGGAATTGTGGTGTTTCTTTCAATCAGCTTCGTGAACACGCCACCCAGGGTCTCAATACCCAGGGACAGGGGGGTGACATCCAGCAGCAATATCCCTTCCACATCACCGCCAAGAACTCCCGCCTGAATAGCCGCTCCCAAAGCAACACATTCATCCGGATTGATGCCCTTAAAGGGCTCCTTTCCCGTGAACTTTTTAACTGCCTCCTGGACCGCCGGAATGCGGGTTGAGCCGCCCACCAGCAGAATCTTGGACAGCTGATCGGCCGTGAGCCCGGCATCACTCATAGACTGGCGGACCGGTTCCATGGTCTTTTCCACCAGATGGGCTGTCAGCTCGTTGAACTTCGCTCTGGTCAGAGTTATATCCAAATGCTTTGGTCCGGAGGCGTCCGCCGTGATATAGGGCAGGTTTATGTTTGTGGTTGTTACTCCGGAAAGCTCTATTTTTGCTTTTTCCGCCGCTTCTTTCAGCCTTTGAAGGGCCACCTTGTCCTGGGTAAGGTCAATTCCCGTATCCTTTTTAAATTCATCGGAAAGATATTTTATAACGCATTCGTCAAAGTCGTCGCCGCCCAGCTTGTTATTTCCCGCTGTTGCCAGCACCTCTATGACGCCGTCGCCGATTTCCAAAACCGAAACGTCAAAGGTTCCGCCGCCAAGGTCATAAACCAGTATTTTCTGGTCGGTCTCCTTGTCCAGGCCGTATGCCAGGGCTGCCGCTGTGGGCTCGTTTATTATACGCAATACTTCCAGTCCGGCAATCCTGCCCGCATCCTTTGTGGCCTGACGCTGACTATCGGTAAAGTAGGCCGGAACGGTGATTACGGCTTGAGTTACCTTTTGGCCCAGATAGCTTTCCGCGTCGCTTTTCAGCTTCTGCAGCACCATTGCAGAAATCTCTGGCGGACTGTATTTTTTATCGTCAACGGTTACCTTATAATTCGAGCCCATTTCTCTTTTTATCGAGCTTATGGTCCTGTCCGGATTTGTGACGGCCTGGCGTTTAGCCACCTGTCCTATCATTCTCTCACCGGTCTTTGAAAAAGCCACCACTGACGGTGTTGTTCTGTTCCCTTCCGCGTTAGTTATTACAACGGGCTCTCCGCCCTCCATGACTGCGACACATGAATTGGTCGTTCCTAAATCTATGCCTATAATTTTTCCCATTTATTTTCCTCCTGTTGTTGTTAAGTATATATGGTTCACTCCCAATATACTGTTGTTGAGAATATATTGTATTTTTATGGTTTTCACCTATTTTGCTACTGTGACCATTGAATACCTTATTACCTTGTCACCAAGTTTAAATCCTTTCTGAAGTTCTTCTACAACGGTATTCTCTTCCGCATCCGTATCCTCCACCTGCATAACGGCATTATGAACGGATGCATCGAATTTTTCGCCCAATGCCGGTATGGCGGACAGCCCGAGCTTTGTGAATATCTCCATCAACTGGGCCATGGTCATCTCTATACCCTTGTAAAAAGCTTCGTCACTGCAATTTTGGGCCAGGGCTCTTTCCAGATTATCATATACCGGCAACAATTGTGCAATGGTTTCTCCCTTTACATCTGTATAAAGTGCTTCTTTCTCTTTTTGAGTGCGTTTTCTGTAGTTGTCATACTCTGCTGCAAGGCGGATATACTTGTCATGCTCTTCCTCCAATTCCAATTGCAGCTCTTTGATTTTTTCCATATACTCGCAGCATTGCTCACAGCATTCCCCGGAAATCCTCTCATCATTTCCTTCGTCTGTGCTGCTGTCCTGCGCGTTATCGCCTGTATTTTCAGAATTTACTTCTTCAATGATTTCATCTTCAGCATTATCAGCTTTGCGTTTTTTGGGCACGATATCCTTCCTTTCTATTTGCTTGGTTCTTCAATATGGGGCGGATGCTTGTTTCCGCCGGAAAATATCCTTTTCAGGCCTTTGGTGATATATTCCAGTCTTGCCGCTATCTTGGCATAATCCATTCTGGTCGGTCCAACAACCCCCAGCAGTCCGTGCATTTCATTTCCCAGGTCATAACTGGCAACGATTACGCTGGATTCCCTGAGCTGTTCGGCAAGGTTTTCCGGACCTATAATAATTCTCATACCGTCTTCCCTGGCCGGCTCTGGAAGCTTCAATAATTCTTCATCATTTGAGAGATATGACAGGAGCTCTTTGGCCTTGTCCACATCTCTGTATTCGGGATGATCGAGAATGTGCGATGTTCCCGACAGGTAGGCTTTTGCCGGGGTAATTTCGCTCAGTATATTGATGGCAAAGCCCGCTATGGCGGAAACTATTCCGTTTGGGTCATTTGCTCCTCTTTCCGCCGCCGAAATGAGAGCCGAGTCTATCTCATCCTCCGTTAACCCGGTAAACGTTGAGTTGAATACATTGGATAGTTTTTTTAATAAGGGTTCATCTATCCCGGTGGGGAAATACATAAGCTTGCTCTTAACGGTATTATTATCAAGCATAGCCACAACTATCACTGTATTGGCGTCAACATAAATAAAGTCAAATCGCACTATGGTCTGCTTATGAGCCGGTTTGGAGAGGGCATAAGCAGGATAGTTGGTCAGCTCTGACAATACATTGCCGACTTCCGATATTATCTCGTCAAGCTGAGCAATTCTCTGCCGCAGGGCATTGTTTATTTCCTGGGCCTCTTCTACGCTCAGTCTATATTCCCTCATAAGTTCATTGACATAAATCCTGTATCCCAGCGGTGAAGGGACTCTTCCGGCCGAAGTATGAGGCTGCTCCAGGATGCCAAGCCTGGTCAACTCCGCCATTTCATTTCTTATCGTGGCAGAGGACAAGCCCATGTCCGTTTCTTTGGCTATTGTCTTTGAACCTACCGGCTCGGCGGTATTTATATAGTTCTCAACTACAGCCCGTAGTATTTTCTTTTTTCTGTCGCTCAAATCCATTGCGTTCAGCCTCCCGATAATATAGTCAGTCAGCAGCAGCAATGTCAATATAATTGTTAAATAATATGTTTAGCACTCTCTTCTCTAGAGTGCTAAACATAATTTAGCACCTGTATCAATACTTGTCAAGTGTTTTTTTGCCGCTTTTTTGAAGCTGATTTTCCCAGGGTTTAAAAACTGCCATTCTCCATGATGTAAAAACCTTATATGGCAGGTCAGTCCTGCCCGGAGGCCGCAGCGGGTCGGCCGGCAGCCGCCGGAACATCGTCAGAGCTTAAAAAGGGAATATCCAGCCTGATTCCTTCCGGTGTATATACTATATAGCTCTGAAACCAGAAAAAAACCACGACTGCAAAAACTATGGCGATTATTATAATACTAAGCATTATTTTAAGAAATATTTTCAGCGGCCGCCGTCTCTGATAAATCTCATATATTTCTTTGGCCATACCAAACCTCCCATTCTGCCGCGAAGGGGCGGGCTATACTGAAACAGGATTCTTATTTGGCATTCACGCTCATCTGTTTTCAATATCACTGAATAATGAAATCCTCCTTACGTGCCTGCCTCCTTCAAAATCTGTTTTCAGCCATGTTTCAACGATTTTTAAAGCCAGTCCGACGCCTGTCACCCTGGCGCCAAGCGCCAGTACATTTGCATCATTGTGTTTTCTGGACATTTCAGCGGAAAAACAGTCCGAACACAGGGCGCAGCGCACCCCCTTGACCTTGTTTGCCGCTATGGATATACCTATACCCGTTCCGCAGATAACAATTCCCTTTTCACATACTCCTGACGCCACGGCACGGCCTACCGCTTCGCCAAACACGGGATAGTCGCAGCTTTCGGCGGTATATGTGCCGAAATCCCTGTATCCTATGTCCTTTTCATCCAACAGCTTTATGATTTCCTGCTTGAGTGCCAGTCCTGTATGGTCGTTTCCCAGAGCTATCATATCAACCCATCCTTTTTTAATTATTGCTTAATATGCTTCCAGCTAATCACTTTGGTATTTGCCTGTTCTACAGCCTGATAAACTCAGGCTTCCTCTCCCTGAATATGGTGAAGTATCTGAAGCCCGCGTCCTTGAGCATCCGGCATGCCTCCTGTATTCCGGCTCCGACGCTTTTAACATCATGAGCGTCCGAGCCCATGGTTATAATCTCCCCGCCGGCCTTTCTGTATAGTCTGAGAATGTCCTGTGAGGGCATGGTCCTTCCGAACTCATTGCGCAGGCCTGCAGTATTTAATTCTATACCCCTGCCCTTTTCGATGAGAACCCGAAACAGTTCTTCCAGCTGGGATTTAAAATCACTCAGATCCATGTCAAATCCCTCGCGTTTTATGTAGCGTAGTGGGTATCCTATATGTCCCATCACGTCAAAATCGGCCAGCTTGGCTATGTTAAAAAGCTCTCGGACGTATTGGCCGAGAATTTCACGGCACTTTTCCTCGCTCTCAAACTGCCCCGGTCTCCTGCCGTACATATAAAAGTCCGGCTCTCCGGGAAAACTGTGCACGGAGCCTATAACAAGGTCCGGGTTCAGTTCCTCAAGAATCCTTCCGGCCCTGTCCGGCATGTGCCCTCCACCGCCGAGTTCTATGCCAAGGCATAGGGATATTTTATCTCCCCAGGCCGAGGCGGCTTCATCGAAATCAGCCAGAAGTTTTCCCATGTCCAGACAGTCCGGATCATATTTTCCTGTGGCATAATGCTCCAGATCACAGTGGTCTGTGAAGCATATATGCTCAAAACCCAGCTCCGCCGCGGCCCCGGCCATGTCCTTCATTGGCGCCTGTCCGTCTCCTGAGCAGAGGCTGTGTATATGCTGATCGGCCAATATAATGCTTTCCAATCCTGAATTTCCTCTTTCAATTAAAAGTTTTTGCTAAAAAGGCCACATACCTGCAAACCATCTCAGAAACGTTTGAGAGCTAAACCTGCTTATGGGCACTCCGGTTAAAACGGGATAGAATACCATAAACAGCAGCAGGGCAGTCGCCGTAAACAGCGGCACTGCTCCGCCGGTCCGGCTTCTTTTTTTCTCATACAAGTCATTGAACATATATGACAGGCCAAGCACTATAAACACCACATTCGGGAAGTAGTGGTATATGAATACTATTCTGGAGATTATCATCCAGGGTGCCAGTTGAACGAAATATCCGATAAGAATAAAGGCGGCAATCTTGTCACGCCTTTTTACAAGGGCAATAATCAGAGATATGACAGCGCCTATTCCGGTCCACCAGACCACCGGGTTCCCGAAGGCGGCAAAGGAAGACTTATATCCCTCCCCCAGGTCCTGCAAATAGTACAATATGGGCCTTAAATCCAGTACCCACTGCCACCAGGGGGAACTGTAGGGATGCTCGGCAACCAGATTTCCGTGATAGGAGAACATGAACTTCTGGTTGTCCCAAACCAGTTTCATAAATTTCGGATCCCGGAGCATACCTTCCGATACGCTCATTCCCTTTGCCGTGCCGTAGGGGATGTATGAAAGATAATAGCAGCTTACGGGTATTATCACAAAAAACACAAGGGATGCGAGGAGGGTAGCGGCAAGATACTTGCGGAAGGCCTTCATATCCCCCAGCTTTTTATAATATCCTCCCCGGATTACCTGCCGCATCACATATATTATCAGCAGGCCTAATCCGCTGTATACCGCGGTCCACTTTGAAGCCGCCCCCAGTCCGAAGAACAGACCGCTCAAAAACAGCGGGAACAGAGTTTTCCTCAGTGGAGTGTCATAATCCTGAACCAGGTAGCGGTACATGAAATAATACATAAGGATTATAAAAAACACCCCATATGTGTCTATTGTGGCAATTCGGGTCTGCACAAAATGCATGAAATCAAAGGCGAAGATTAATGTGCCGCAGGAGGCAACTATAGTTTTCCCGAAGAGGTTTTTTATGAAGATATATATAAGGGGCAGCATCAGGATGCCGAAGAGAGTGCCGGAAAAGCGCCAGCCAAAAGGGTTAAACCCAAACAGGCGAATCCCCATCCCGATTATGATTTTCCCCAGAGGCGGATGAGATATCTCATAGGGATAGATGTTCAGAATATGCTCATATGCCGTCCTGGCGTGATATATCTCATCAAAGTAGGAGTTGTAAAGATAGCTGTTGTCAATCATCGGCAGATTAGCCTCGTCTATCAGCCGCTCCGCCGCCTCATCCTCCGCAAATAGCCGGATTTCACTGCCCGCAGCGTCATAAAGCCTTATCTCACCGAGAAACATCTTTGGCTTTGTGGCCGTTATTTCAATATGGGACACAGGGCCGGTTTCCTCAGGAAATTCGACGGTTTTCCATTTTAAAAGCTCGGAGTATTTCTGCTCAAATTCAGCGCAGTCTGTCCAGGTTTCACCATCCGCGGAGGTTCTTATTTGGTATTTACCGGTACCTATCCCGGTAAATACGCACAGCTTGTCTGGAATCGAATTATCGGCAAGCCGGAGAACTGCCGATGAAAAACTGTCTTCAAAGATGCAAAAACTCTCCGGAGTATCCGTGCTTCCAAGTCCCAGGAAAGCAATCACCCCATATATTGCCGTAATGAGCAGCATGGGCAGAATATCCGATTTCTTAAGCGGAGAAGGCCTGTGAAAGCTACTGGGCGGCCGGCAAATATCATCGGAAGCCACCGACTCCGGTGACTTCCCCTCCCCTTCATTTGGTGGCCCGACGGCAAGCTCCAGAAGCTCCAGCTCAAGCCATCCCTGCTCAGGTTTTGGATCTTCAACATCCTTTATTTCCGGTTCGTTTTTTGTTCTGCGTTTTCCTCGTGGATATACCTGCACAAGATAAAACAGAAAAAACCAGACGCAAAAAGCTATAACCGGTATGGCAATAATCAACCAATACAAAATCGAACACCCCAGCCTATGCCCATATTACAGCAACAGTTCGCCATTATGCGTTCATCCCGTCCAACGCCTTTCGCAGCGCCCGAATATACTCCGGTCCGGTTCCGCAGCAGCCCCCCATATAGCTTACACCCAGCTGCGCGAATGGAAGCATCCTTTGAGCGAACTCCTCGGGGGTCATGGCATATTCACCGGTTTTCGGATCTGGCTTGCCTGCGTTGGGCTTTATTATGAGAGGAAGCCTTGAGAGAGAGCTCAGCTCCTTCATTATAGGATAGGACTCCTCAGGGCCAAGGGAACAGTTTATTCCTATGGCTTCAACTCCCGCGGCCTCAAGTTTTTCTGCCATCTCGCCGGGAGTGCAGCCGGTGATTGTCCTGCCGGAGGCGGTAAATGTCATGGTGGCAAATATGGGTAGATCTGAGTTTTCCCTTACCGCCTTTATGGCTGCCAAAAGCTCATTTATGTCATACATTGTTTCCAGCACGGCCAAATCTGCCCCCCTGCCGGCTCTCACTGTCTCGGCAAACAATTCATATGCTCTGTCCGCGCTGAGGGTTCCGTAGGGCTCCATCATTTCTCCCACAGAGGCTATGTCCAGGGCCACCCGGGTGTCTTTATCACAGGCGGCTCTGGCGTTTTCCACCGCCGCTGCCACCACCTGGTCAACACGAAATCCCTCTTTTTCGGCCTTCTTTCCGTTGGCTCCGAAGGTGTTGGTATAAATAATTTTGCTGCCCGCTTCCACATAGGCCCTTTGTATTTTTGTGACAAGCTCCGGATTTGTCAGGTTTATAATCTCAGGAAAGCCCTTTGTTTTGGGCACGCTTCTTTGCAAAGTCGTGCCCATCGCCCCGTCCAGAAGCACTATCTTTTTCTTGCTGCCCTTTACTGACATAAATCCACCTCAATCGAAATAAAAGCCTGTTTAGCCCTTTATCTGATTATCTCACATTTTAGATATGGATTCAATCAAAAGTCCGGTAAATTTTGGAGCGGCCTCGCTTGCAGCGTCAATTACCTCCTGATGGGTGAGAGGCTCACCTGTTATGCCTGCCGCAAGATTTGATATACATGAGATTCCGGCAACCCGCATACCCATATGCCTTGCCGCAATCGCTTCACATGCGCTGCTCATGCCCACGGCGTCAGCCCCCAGCAGCTCCAGCATTTTTATCTCCTCGGGGGTTTCAAAATTGGGCCCGCCCAGCTGAACATATACGCCTTTTTCCAGCTCTACGCCACGACGCTGCGCTGCGCTTTCAATTATAGAGGCAAGCCGGCTGTCATACACATTTGTCATATCCGGGAATCTTGTACCCAGCCTGTCAATATTCGGCCCTATCAGGGGCGAGGGTACAAAGCAGGAGATATGGCCCCGTATCAGCATAAGGGCTCCCGGGTAAAAGTCCCTGTTTATACCTCCTGCGGCGTTTGTTATCAGAAGTATTTCCGCCCCCAGCATTCCCATCAGCCTTACGGGCATTACCACCTGCTGCATGCTGTAGCCTTCATAATAGTGGACCCTGCCCTGCATACAGACCAGTGGAACATTGTTTATATATCCAAATATATATCTTCCCTTATGCCCGGGCACCGTTGAAACGGGAAAGCCATCTATCTGGGAATATTCAACCTTGGCCACAACGTCAATATTGTCCGCAAAATCTCCAAGCCCGGAGCCGAGAATAAGGGCTACACGGGGCTTGAAATCTCTTTTCTCCCCAAGAGCACTTTTAATGCAGCTCAGGGCTCTTGTCAGAGCCTGGTAATCAGACATATGCGTACCTCCTTTTTTCTGTGTACACTTTCCTGTGCGTCTATTTCAGACATCTATCGTTTCCCCTGTGTTGAAAAAATATATAAGGCGCCGGCATACGGGCTTTCCCGTTATTTTTTCCATGGCAAGTCCGTATGCCAGCATCTGTCCTTTATAATATTCCGCTCTTTTATATTGGGTTATTTCATTGACCTTATCTGTTTTAAAGTCGATTATTGTCAGCCCCTTTTCATCCTCTGTGCATAGGTCAATAACACCCTGTAGCAAAATTTCCTCATCTCCGCCGTCCGGCAGAATGTCCCCCGCTCTTGTAAGTATCGAAAACTTAAACTCCCTTTTTAGCATCTCTGGCGGCGTGTCCAGCACTTTTTGTCCCAACTGGGAGCCGAAAAATCTCAATATCGGTTCCGGGCTGACGCTATCGGCCTGCTCGGGACTCAAAATCCTCATGTGGCGCAGCCTCTCAATCTCCTTCTGAATACCCTGGGTGTCCCTGCAATGGGCAAAGCTGATATGCTGCATGACAATATGCAGGGCTGTGCCTTTTTCCGCGGCGGTAAGGCCTCTTTCCTCCATGGCGAATTTCGGACGCCTGAATATAAACTCCCTGGGTTCCTCCACGAAGCTCTCAGCCTCCTCCGCAGCTTCTACCGCAAAATAGCTGCCCTTGAGTTCCGTTGCCGTCAGCTTCGATGGTATTTTGGAGGCTTCCATATGGGGATACGTATACCTGAGATTGCTTTCTATTTTTTCAATCAGCTCCGGGGAAGGCTCAGCGGCATCTATATCTTCCGGCTCCCCTTCCTCAGACGAGGGCACGGGCTTTTTTATATTCAGCTTCCATCCGCTGCCCGACAGAGCCGCCAGCAGGAGCCAGTCCGCCATGGATTCGCTGCCCTCCAGAACCTGGGGATTGAGCGGATACTCAGCGTTAAAGCCCAATTTTTGCAGCTTTTTCCCGGCATCTCTGAGGGTCATGACTGCAATGAGCTTTTCCCTTGCTCTGGTCATAGCCACATACATCAGGCGCATTTCCTCGGACAGCATTTCCTCCAGAAGCCTTGCCGCCACTGCCCGCCTTGCTATGGTAGGATATTCAATCCTGCGCTCCAGATCAAGGCGCTTTGGTCCCACACCCAGGTCCTGGTGCACAAGAAGGGGCTTTCTTATGTCCTCTTTGTTAAACTGTCTGGCCAGATCCGCCAGTATTACCACCGGATATTCTAGTCCCTTGGAGCTGTGTATGCTGGTAATGAGCACCTCATTGCCGGAGCCTGAGGGCAGCGCCTTCAGAGGCGGATCGCTCTGCTTTGACATTTCGTCCAGGTGAGATACAAAGCTGAACAGCCCCCTGTATCCCTTTGCCTCAAACTGCCTTGCATACTCCAATATCATAAGCAGACGGGAGGCCGCGCCCGGGTTGTCCGCGGAAGCGATTGCGGTCAGCCCCGTGGTATCGTATATATATCTCAGCAGCCTGTCTGTTGAATAGTCGGCCGCCCTGCTTCTGAAATCCTCCAGTTGCTCAAGAAAACGCGCCGGTTTTCCCCCCTCGCCCCTTTCCTTGTCCATTTGGGCCTTTTTCTTAAGGGCCGTAAAAAAGTCGCTTTTTCTGTCGCAGCATCTGATTTCAGCCAGCTCGTCCACGGACATGCCGCAGAGAGCCGAGCGAAGCACGGCAATCAGGGGCACATCCTGCATGGGATTGTCTATTACCTTTAAAAGAGACAGAAGAAGGGTTATCTCGGGGTTTTCAAATATGCTTATCGCCCTTTGTGTTACCGCGGGAATGCCTGCGGAGCCAAGAGCCTCGACAAACACTTCCTCCCTTCCCTTCAAGGAGCGCATTAAAATGGCGATATCTCCGTATTGGAGAGGACGGGTGGCGCCCCCGGAGGTTATATTAATGCCCTTATCCATCAGGGATTTTATACGGTCGGCAACAAAAGCCGCTTCCGTCTCATACTTATTCACTTCCGGGTCCATATCGCTCATGTCCAGCACATTTATCTCAAAGGGCTCTTCATCCGTGTCCGGATATGTGGCTGCGGGACGAAGAAACTCCTTTTCCGTATACTCCATTTCACCCAGCTTCCTTGACATTATGCCCGCAAACAGGTAATTTACCGCTTCCAGAATCCCCCTGCGGGAGCGGTAGTTATTGGAAAGGAGGATCCTCCTGGGCTCCTCCGGCTCAGGAGCATCGGCAAATCTCTCGTATTTTCCCAGAAACACAGTGGGGTCCGCCAGCCTGAATCTGTATATGGACTGCTTTACGTCGCCCACCATTGTGATGTTTTTTCCCTTTCTGGATATGGCCGAGAAAATCATATCCTGAACCCGGTTTACATCCTGGTATTCATCCACCAGTATCTCATCAAAGCGCTCGGATATTTCAATGGCAAAAGCCGTCGGCTCCCCGCTCTTATCGTCAATTAAAAGCTTCAGCGCCAGATGCTCAAGGTCATTAAAATCCAGCACTCCCCGCTTTTTCTTTTCGGCATAAAAGGCGCGGCTGAAATCCAGAACGATTCTAAACAGCTCGTCTACCGCGGGCCGCACAGCGGCCAGGTCCTCAAGAAGCTCGTCGCTCTTTGCGTCAAATTCCGCCAACAGGCTCCCCATTGCCTTGTTGCAGGCATTCCTGATTTCCTTTACATAGGCCACTGTTTCGTCGTCACCATATCCCCGGAGAGGGCTAAGCCTTGGAAACTCCACCGTTCCGAAGCCATACACACTGTCCCACCCCTCCGATATACACGTAACCAGCCTTTTCAGGCTGTCAAGGGTAGCCAGAAAGGAGGGCTCATAGGCCGAAGACACCTTGCTGTCAAAGCCCAGCATATCTATGGCGGTCTCCATCCTGCCGATCCAGTATTCGGTCTTTTCCTTTGCCCGCCTGAGCAGCAGCTCTCCCCATACGGTGCCGCCCACGTCTCCTTCCGGCAGGGGATCATTTATCCTGTCCTGCAGCCATTTGAGAGGGTCCGGATGGCTCTGGAGCCTTGAATATGTATCCAGGATTATTGCGCACAGGGCACTGTCGTCCCTCCCTGCCGACATTGTATCCACCAGCAGTCGAAAGGGCCCGGACATTTCCTCATATCTTTTTTCCAGCACTTCCTCCAGCACTTCATTTTTCATAATATCGGCTTCCGATGTTTCAAGTATGCGAAAATCCGGCCTGATGTCATGAAGATGGGCGCTTTCACGAATTATAGTGCTGCAAAAGGAGTGTATTGTGGATATCTGCGCCTTATAGATCAGGGAAACCTGCCGCCTCAGATGGCGGCTGCCGGGATTTTCGACAAGCCTTTTGGAGAGCTCCTCCAGTATTCTGCCCCTCAGCTCTGCCGCAGCGGCTCTGGTATATGTGATTACAAGAAACCTGTCAATATCCCGAGGGTCTTCCCCGGTTATTGACCTCATGAGCCGTTCCACCAAAACTCTGGTTTTTCCTGAGCCGGCTGCCGCGGATATCAGCAGAGCCGCCCCCCTGTGCTCTATGGCGGCCAGCTGAGCCTCAGAATAAACTATATCGGCCATTGAGGGCCACCTCCCCTGTCAATCCCCTTGATTGAGCCGCTCCCAGAACTCATCGGAGCTTAAATTTACAAATCTTCTCGGGGTATCTTTTTTCTCATCAAATTGGCAGGCGTCCTTAAACTCACAGTATTGGCAGGATAGCAGTATCCCGCCTGATACGAAGGGATTGGCGTCTATACTGCCCTTTTTCATTTCATCCCCCAGTTTTATAAGAAGCGCCTCAATATATTTCCCCAGCCTTCCCAGCTGCTCGGCAGATGCCAGGCTGCCGCTGGGGCGCCCGTTTTTAAATTTAACGGGAATACGAACCGGCTCATCTCCCTCTTCCATGGCCCCAATCACATCCGGGTCGTCCAGGATAAGGCCGCTTCTCCTAAGCTGCCTGGCCCTCAGCTTTTCAATGGTCTCCATATCGGTGTTTCTCGGCAACTGCAGAATTATGTCCCTTGCCGGCGCGTAGAGAACACCTGCCGGAACTATTTCGAAGCCATAGCGTTCCCTGCCGTGCCTTTCCAAAACGAAAAGGTAAATGAGCATCTGCAGGCCCATGCCGTACCAAATGTCGCTCAGGGAAAACTCCTTCTTCCCCGTCTTGTAATCACACACTCTCAGGTAGAGCCTGTCTCCCTTAATCCACCCGTCAACCCGGTCCACAAATCCGCTTATTTCGATATGCATATTCTCATTTTGAAGCACCGCCGGCGGCAGGTCCCCGTCCCGGGCGAAGCTCAGCTCAAAATCAAGGGGCTTGAACTCTGAGTGGGCAAGCTCCTCGGCCACGTCTATAACTATTCTCTCCACCGTCTGCCTTAAACGCGTGAACAGAAACATGAACCTTTTGCTCTTTTTCGCGTCTCCCAGAAGCTCCTTTGCGTATTGGTCCATAAATTTACCCGCCAGCTGCCTGCATTTATCTGTGTCGCAGGCCTTGAAACCGCCCAGTTTTTCCGCCTCCCGGGTAAAGTTTTCAAGGACGTAGTGAACGAGGGTTCCCATTTCGGGCGCTTCAAATCCTGCTTTTTTCCTCTGCCTTGCCTTGAGCCCATACTGCATGAAATAGGAAAAGTGGCAGGAATTATATTTTTCAATTCGGGTGGCGGATATATTAAAGGTTTCACCGAACAGGCTCTTTACCGAACGGGAAGACAGGGAGCCCCTGGGCGCCTTCGTAATCTGCCTTACATCCTCCAGCTTCCCGGACCATTCTTTCAGCCTGCCCATAGCAATCCCGGCGGCCCGGGTTACGGCATTATCCCCTCCCGAGAGGGCAAGCTGACAGGCAGGTCCCGGAGCCACCGCCCGAAACTCTTCATTCAGCTCCGGCTCATAAATGGGTTTTATATCAAATATCCTGGCAAGCCTCTCCACCACAAAGGAGGGTCTGCTCCTGCTGTCGCCGCTGGTCTGGGGATATGTGACAATAAGCTTCCCGGTGGGCTTTGTAAGCGCGGCATAGACATTATACAGCTGCCTGCATATCTCCTCATCATCCCCGTCTTTAAGCTCCAGCCCCAGCTCATTGAGTACTCTGCGCTCCTCGGTCGTAAACACCCCGCCGCTGCCGGTTATTCCAGGAAGGGCATCATCGGTGGCCCCCAGCACTATCAGGCACTTCAAATTTTTCTCTCTTACAGACTCAAGGGCACCCATGGATATAACGTCGATAGCCACGGGTATGGTGCCCACATCATACTGGGACAATACCAGTTCAAGGAGTTCTTTAAACTCCTCCTGGTCCATAGGTGTATCGCCCAGTATTTCTTCGCACTGCTCCAAAGCCTCAATCAGGATATCCCAAAGCTGCCTGTATTCATCGGCAAGCTGCAGCTCTCCCTTTTGCAAAAGCTGCTGAGATACCGCCGACAGCCGCTCTGCCAGCTTTATTTCCTCAATAAAGGAATACAGAGCCATAACCTGCTGCCTTGCGTTTTTTGCCGACCTGCCGTTCTCCCGGAGCCTTTTGAGAGGCGCGGAAACACTGCGCCTGATTTCATTTATGAGCCTGAGCAGCCTCACATCCTCTTCTGTCCGGTCCGTTATATAGCCCCCGGGATTCATTGTCCAGGGCTCGTCCCCGGTCCAGGCCGTTTCTCCGCGGATATTCCAGGTAACGCAATAGTTTTCCAGCAGGTCAATGTGGTGGCGCTCTATCCCAGTCAGATTTGTCTTCAGATATCTGAAAACATTTCGGTATAGCCAGCTCCCGGTAACAATCTCCAGTGCCTCCGTGACAAGGGTGACAACGGACCTTTGCATAATATCCGTCTTTCCGCTTATATATACCGGCAGTCCGTACAGGCGAAAAACGCTTTCACATATAGCCTCATATTTTTTAAAATCACCAGCCGTAACGGCAATGTCTCTGCAGCGCAGGGTTTTATCCCTTCTGAGCATATCCAGCACCCTGGCAGCGGCTAGCTCACACTCGGAAACTATATCATTCATGGCATACAGCTCGATTTCATCACATTTTTCCGTGTACCGGGGAGCCGTATAATCAAAAAGCGCCCTGTCAAGATAGCACAGGCTATCCGCACACTGGCCCATTGTGCCCTCCAGCCTGTATACATTGACGTCTATATGGCGCCTTTTTGCCATCTGTGACAGCCTGTTAAGGGTCATCTGGAGCACCTTGAAAATCTCAGAGTCGTCCTCCTCAAGGCACAGGGCCACGGTTATGTGGGCGCCCTTTTTCATCAGCATATCGATAACCTCAAGCTCCTGCCCTGTAAAATCCGTAAAACTGTCTATGTATATATGTCCTTTGTTTCCAATTGAGCTGTCGCCTACAAGGGAGGCCAGCCTGAGCAGCCTGTCTCTGGGGTCAATGTTTCTCGATTCCAATACTGCCTCATAGCTCTCACATATGAGTGCCATGTCCAAAAGCTTGCCCTTCACAGACCCTTCCACCAGCTCCGCCGCCTGTCTGAGTCTGTCGGGCTCTATCATGGAGCTGCTCAGTTCCTCCCGGGCTTTGAGCAGGTTTTCTATAAACTCGCTCTTACCGGCCTGTCCGCCGTATATTCTGAGCTGGTCGGATATATTTTTTAAGGCAAGATACATCATAAGCATCTTGCCGCCCTTATCGGGTATTACATCTCCCAGGCCTCCGCATTCGGTGAAAACCCTGTTGGCAAGGCGAGAAAAGCTCAAAACCTCTGCATACAGGCTCAGAGAATCGCCACAAAAGGAGGCAAGCCGGCGCTCCGCCTCATGGGAAAACTGCTCCGGCACTATCAGTATCTGGCCGCCCTTGCGTTTTTTCACGCTCTCCAGTATCCGGGACATAATCCATGTGCTCTTCCCGCTGCCGCTTCTTCCACATATGATTGTAAGCATGGTTTTCACCACCAGCCCCCGTAAATTTCTAAGAGAATGGTAACACATTCAAATAAACCCGTCAATTGGTATGTGTCAAGTAAACGTTGGCAAGTTTCATAACAAGGGAAATTGTTCAGAAAAGCTTGCTGAAATTAATGATGTTAACAAATGAAAGGAACAGTAATCCCCATAATTATTCTTTAATCTGCC
>JAAYOP010000016.1 GCA_012520295.1 Clostridiales bacterium
ATATTTATTAAAACCGGGGCTGAAAAGCTGCTGACCTGGCAGGCTAGGATTTGCCCTGCGAGCGAGCGTAATAAAACATGTACTGCTGGGCAAGTCCCGCCGCATCACCAAATATTTTCGGATCAAAACCCTTTCCATAATTTGCGCCAATGGCCCTTTTTATCCACACGTCCACCGGAAACGCGTCCATCATATGAAGGCCGAACAAAATAACACAGTTGGCCACCTTATCCCCAACCCCGCTAAGGCCTTTTAGCGTCCGCAAGGCCTCATCGTAACTGCCGGCAGCAAGGATATCCAGATCCGTTTTCCCCGAGGCAACCGAATTTGCCGCTTCAATTATATATTTTGCCCTGTATCCGCTTTTTATAGGCTCAAGGTCTTTTTCGCAAAGTCCCGCAAGCCTCTCGGCGTCCGGAAAGGAATATAGTGTTTTGCCCTCAAAAAATATAGGTTCTCCGAAACTCCGGCATAAAGCCTCGATTATTCTCTTAATCCGCGCAATATTATTGCATTGGGATATTATGAAAGAACACAGGGTCTCCCATCTGTCCTGGCGTAGAAGCCTGATTCCGGCGCTGAACTCCGCGGCCTTTTTTATGTATTCGTCCGTATTAAGACTGCTCCTGAGAGCAGCATAATCCCTGTCCAGATCAAAATAATCTCTCCAAATGTTTTCAAAATCCTCTAATGTGCCGCTGATAAAGACAGATTCGTCTGTTTTCCAGACCTTTGCGGCTCTGTTCATGGCCACTCCCAGGTATACCCCGTTTTCATCTGCATTCCACCTGAAGCACTGCCCGCACTCGAATATTTTAACCGGGTCAAAGTCGGTAACGTTTTTTATTTCCACACAATTATCTCTTTGAATGTATTGCATAGCCTCTCTCGACCATATATAGTATAAACCGGAAAACCTCTTTACATTAGCGCCTGCTGAATAATTCAAAGAAATACTTAAACAGCACTTTTTATTTGTCAGCTACAGCGCAATGGATTTGTGGTGCATGTCCGCAATAATGCATCTGAAACGGGCAAAACAGGCTTACTTTGCCCGTCAAAAGAGGAAATTCACTCTTTTTTTTCAATTGCGTCTTGCAAGACTTATTTGTTCAGCTGAAACTACATTAATATAATGAATTATATTATATGTAAAATTTAATGTCAAAGCCGGAGGATGAAATGGCAGAGAAAATATATACCATACCGATAAATGAGGCCTTCGACCGATACGAAGGCTGTCCCCTATGCTATCTTATTGATAAGCTGCAGGACAGCACACTGAACTATTGTCTGGGGGCTGCCATGATGGAGCCTGATGTGCGAATTGAAATGAATTCAAAGGGCTTCTGTCAAAGCCATGGCGAAAAACTCTCATCAATGAAAAATAAACTGGGGCTCGCTCTGATACTGGAAACCCGCCTTGACCAGGTGATTGAGAAATTTCAAATACCTCCGGCAACCGGAAAAAGGATATTCATTGCCGGAAGGGCGGACGGGCCGGACGGTACGGAGGAATTATTGCGCCTTACTGGCTCATGCTATGTATGTGAAAAAATAAAATACACTGAAGGACGCTATCTTTCAAATACTGTTTATCTTTGGGACTCGGACATAAGATTCAGGGACAAGCTCTCTAGGCAGCCGTTTTTCTGTTTAACACATTTTACCCATCTGTTAAAGACCGCGAAAAAAGAAATGAAATCCTCATCCTATACCGGGTTTTACGAAGCTATGTTCAAGCTGGAATCTGAGTACTTTTTACAGCTTAGGGGAGAACTGGCCAGGTTTAGTGAGAGCTTCGACCACAGAAACGCGGGTAAGCCTATGGGAGACGAAAAATACAGCATAGAAAAGGCTCTGTCGCTTTTAAAATAAACAATTGGAATAAGAAAATTAAAAGTGCTAAAAATACCAAAGGGATAGAGCAATCGTCAAAGCCCATAATAAGGGCATCAGATTGTTTAGCGGCGCAAAGTAGCCTTTGGGAGTGATATTTGTGAGCACCAAGCACATAGGTAAACAGACGATAATATTTAGCAATCCCCCTTCTATAGACGGCCATGCCTGTGTGGTCGGGAAAAAAGAGGGCGAAGGTCCTTTGAGAAACAGTTTTGACTATATCGGCGAGGATTCATACTTTGGTGAGAAAAGCTGGGAAAAAGCCGAAACTGCGATGCAGAAAATGGCGTTTTCAATGGCCTGCGACAAGGCCTCCGTAACTCCCTCTTCTGTGGAATATGTTTTCGCCGGTGACCTTCTCAATCAGTGCGTAGCCTCTGCTTACTCATTAAGGGATACCAACATACCCTTTTTCGGCCTTTACGGAGCTTGCTCCACAATGGCCGAAAGCATTGCGCTGGCGGCAATTATGGTTGACGGAGCCTTTGCCAATACGACAGCGGCAGTGACCTCCTCGCATTTTTGTTCAGCCGAGCGGCAGTTTCGCTTCCCTCTTGAATACGGGGGTCAGCGTACACCCACTGCCCAGTGGACGGCAACGGCGGCAGGCGCCGTTATAATCACTTCTCAGGGCAACGGCCCTTTCATAACACATGTTACAACCGGAAGAATAAAGGATGCGGGAATTACGGACATGAACAACATGGGGGCGGCTATGGCTGTTGCCGCCTATGATACATTGACTGCCCACTTCAACGACACCAAGCTTTCACCCTCTGACTATGATTTGATAGTAACAGGTGATTTGGGGGCCATCGGGCATTCTATCGTTATGGACTTTTTTAAAAAAGACGGTGTAGACCTGGCTCCTAATTATGACGACTGTGGCCTTATGCTATACGACAGAAAGGAGCAGGATGTTCATGCCGGAGGCTCCGGCTGCGGTTGTTCGGCTTCCGTCTTATGCGGCTACCTGCTAAACGGTATGAGAAACGGAAGATGGAACAGGATACTTTTTGCCGCTACGGGAGCACTCATGTCCCCTGTTACTACGGGTCAGGGTGAGAGCATTCCCGGAATATGCCACGCGGTAACTATTTCCGTGAACAAAGGCATATAACCTTTAAATTAATGCCTGCTGAACAATTGAATTGGGGCATGTGACCGCAAATCCACACAGGCAGTCAATCAATGTATCTGAAACAGGCAAAACAGGTGTGTTTTGTCAATGGGTTTCGCAAAACGCGTTTTTAAGCGGACATTAATCGAAAAATGGAGACGAAAATGATACTGGATTATATTAAGGCGTTTTTAGTAGGCGGACTAATCTGCACAATTGGACAGCTTCTTATCGACAAGACAAATCTCACACCGGCAAAAATACTGGTCAGTTTTGTAGTGGCTGGTGTATTTCTCGGCGCCATCGGCCTCTATCAGCCGATAGTGGAGTGGGCGGGAGCCGGAGCTTCGATTCCCCTCACAGGCTTCGGAAACGTGCTGGCTCAGGGGATAAAAAAAGCGGTGGCAGAAAAGGGCATTCTCGGCATTCTGACGGGCGGTCTCACAGCCGCCGCCGCAGGAATATGCGCCTCAATTTTCTTCGGATACCTTGTGGCGCTGGTTTTTAAGCCCAAGGAAAAGGAATAAGCCAATAGAATCAATAACAATGGGGTGTTAAAATGCATGCGCATTTTAACACCCCTGATTTCATATAGAATCATTGTCCGCAGACGAACTACCCGCTTAAAAAATCCTATATTTCGATTTCGTATTTAGCGGCATATATACTTCTGATTTTCCAGCCCAACAGCCAGAATAACGCAATAGCCACATTGAAAATAATAATAAAGACAATCTGTCCGCCTAAAGCCCCTCTATGCAATCCGAAAATCGACATTGTGGGAAGTATGTGTGCCGTCCCATATCCATAGAAAAAATTATACCCGTATCCCAGGCCGATGAGAGGAACAAAATTCATAAGAACCATCGCAATCATGCCGCCCGGGTTTCTGTTATACCCTAAAAGCATGGCATATCCTAAGTATGCGAGTACTATCAGACAGGAGACTATAATAAAGTTCCAGCCTACATACTTACCGACAGAGGCAAGATCCGTGATTTTTTTGGTTGTAAGACCGTCGGGAAATCTTGTGAGGTTATTGGTAAACCTAAATCCTGAAAGAACTCCCATTTCAAAAAGAATGAGAATATGTATCAATATTGTATAAAAAAAAGACTTGGGTTTACTTTCTAACAATTTCATATGAACGACACCCCTTAATTATTCTGTGGGCATTATAGCATATTATTTTTTCCATTACAAGAGGATTGTTATATGTTATCTACATATATTCGCTTTATTTTTTACCTTTTATATATGAAGTGCTATTTATTTCCGAATAAACTATTGCCAAACAGTTGCGTCTGCCTCTCTTTCCGTTTCCTGACCATGGAAATTGCATATTGCTATCACTGCTGATATAATTTTAAAGTGACCGCAAATTGAAATCTGATTGGAGTTGTCTTGCATAATGGATGACAGATTAAAATCCCAAAATGGCCCGGACGGCCCAAAAGATGCCGAATGGGAAAACCTTTATAACCAATGCCAGGAGTGCAAGAAATGCTCTTTGCATTTGACCCGGACAAACCTTGTTTTTGGCGTTGGGGACAGAAAATCAAAGGTCCTTTTTATCGGAGAAGGACCTGGAGAGCAGGAGGATATCAAGGGTGAACCCTTTGTAGGCAGAGCCGGCAAGCTTTTGGACGATATGCTGGCCATGATAGGGTTGGACCGGAGCAGGATATATATAGCAAACATAGTAAAATGCCGTCCTCCAAACAACAGGGACCCCAATACCAAGGAGCAGGAGGCCTGCTTTGACTGGCTCAATCGCCAGATATCCCTGATTGATCCTAAAATAATCGTATGTCTGGGCAGGATAGCAGCCATGAAACTCATCAGGGAAGATTTTAAGATTACCCGGGAGCACGGCAAATGGTTTAAATACGGAAATATCGACATAATGGCCATTTATCATCCCTCCGCCCTATTGCGTGATCCGAACCGGAGACCTGAAACCTTTGTGGACTTGAAGGCACTGCAGAAGAAAATATCCCAGCTGTGCCCCGAGTCCCTGTCCATATAGACAGGCGGTTAGTTTAAATGAATATCAATACAGAGTATATTATCCGTCCCGCGGTCCCCAGGGATTTACCCCGTCTCAAGAGTATCTGGCAGGTTTGCTTCGGAGATAGTGAAGCTGAGACTGACTGCTTTTTTGACACTTTTTTTGACGAGTGCTCAGCACTTATAATAAGCAGCGGCGGGCAGGCGGTGGCAGCCGCCTATATATTGTATATTTCCGAGCTGAGTCATGGAGGGCAAAACACTCCATGCCCCTATATCTACGGTGTGGGCGTCCTCCCCCGGTACCGGGGCCGGGGCTTTGGCGCTCGGCTTACAAACGCAGCCGTGAGGCTCTGCAGGGACAAGGGATATGAGCTGTGCTGCCTTGTTCCCGCAAGCGGCAGGCTTTTTGAGTTCTACCGGAAACAGTCCGGTTTTTCGGACTTTTTCACCGTGGACGAGCATATATACATTTCCTCGCAGGCAAGAGTTCAAGGGGGAGAAATTGAAAGAATTGCCCCGGAGGAGTACGGGTCTTTTAGAGAGCATATTCTGCGCAACCTTCTCCATATGCGCTTTAGCCCTACCGCCTGCCGATACATGGAACAGGTGTGTAGCAGTTCGGGCGGAGGTCTTTTCAGACTTAATAAATTTAAAAATGCCGTGGCAGCCGCATATCTGGAAGAGGATACTTTGCATTTGAAGGAGCTGCTTTGCCGCCCGGAGGATACCTGCGAATGCATAAAGCTCCTGACCGGCTATTTCGGGGCCGCAAAATGCATTGCCAGAACACCCGGAACCGGAAAACCCTTCGGTATGCTGAAGAGACCCGGCAGCGCCTCCTCTCCCGCCTACGAACACATGGCCTATATGGGCTTCGCATTTGATTGACTTTTATATTCGGGAGCATATTTTTTCATGCGCTGGTTTATACCGGAGTCAATAAAAGGTCTTTAGGGAATTTTTCTGCCCATAGTTGATTTAGACTTGCCATTTTATTAATCTAAAACCTCTATATCAAACCACTTAATAGAAAAAGCATTTAATAAAGGATTGCCGCCAAATAAATCTGTTTACAGGCGGCAATCCTTTTCACTCTATGATACTCATTACTGATTAACATCAACATCGGTATCGGTGTTTTCATCCTTATTTGTGTCTGCACTATTGCCGGCTTTTTTCTTTTCCTCCAGTTCCATAGCCGGAATAATAAGATACTTCTTAATAATCGGATAACAGATAAACACCGATGCAAAGCCTGTAAAGGAATAGAAAAACAGAGGAATTGTAATAAGAGAGAGCAAAGGAATGCTCATAAAGCATATCAGAAAGGCTATCAGATTTACGATTGCGGCCCATATGTTTCTGAAAAAACCGGCAATTACAAAAATCATCGCGTTTTTTATGATGGCAAACACACTGAGCTCAAAGGTGACGGCCATGATATACATATATGGCCTCATGAAAAGGTAGTAAACCAGCGCGAATATGGACAGGGTTCTCAGGATTATGGCTATATAGGGTATGGCTCCCGAGCCTCCGGATACTCCTCCCAGGATACCTATGGACAGTGAACATATCACAACAATATCAAGTATTCCAAAGAAAAGACCCTGCCTGAAGTTTTTCACTCCCCT
Organism: Clostridiales bacterium; assembly: GCA_012520295.1. Taxonomy (GTDB): domain Bacteria; phylum Bacillota; class Clostridia; order Oscillospirales; family Oscillospiraceae; genus JAAYOP01. The sequence goes on from JAAYOP010000016.1 coordinate 6,670, forward strand.
TGAAAACAAGTCGGATGTCCAGGCATGCTCCTCCCTTGTAAAATTCCTATATATATAAGTTGCGCCCATGGTGGCCGGTCCATAAAGAATCACAGACAGCACCAAAAGAGGTACCCATATGAACCGCGGGATATAGGTAGCCAATATTGAAATTAATCCAACCCCGGGGAAAATATCTATTGTTGCGGCTTCACTGTACAGCTCAATGAGACCGCTGGATTGCAGAAAAATCAAAAACTGCTGATTGACAGATAAATGAAACACCACAAGCATCGGAAATGTGATGATAAAATAGTATATGTTTACTGTAACCAGGCGCCAAAACTTGCGGAAAAATATCTCCCAGAACAGAAAAAAACCGTGCTTTACGGGTGTGTCCCTGGGGAAATCCGGCTTTGGCTTGTACTTGTACGGACGAAATATACCCATTTTTTACTCCATGTGACTATACGGTGAAAACACCTAAGGTTTTTTGTTGTAGACAATGCACCTAAAACAGCGTTTTTGCCTTTTTTGCAAATACAAAAGCATTAGTTCAGTGGACATTAATATATATAATATATATTAAAAGACACGATAATACAACAGATATCGGCATAAAAATTGAAGGCACATGTATAGTGTACAATGATATGGTCTAAAAAAAGAAGAAGCTGACCCCTAACTGTGGTAAAATGGTAAGTGCTAACAAACCAATCACAGAAAGGGATAGCTTCTATGAAAAGAATAGCACAAAAA
>JAAYOP010000004.1 GCA_012520295.1 Clostridiales bacterium
GACAATAATGGAAAGCTTTCCGTAATGATATTTAAAAACATTTTCAAACCAATACAAAAATCCTTTTTTGGGTTTTCTATCCATTACGGAATCACCCCTGTTCTCAGTTTTCTATCGGCTTCATTGTGGGGAACAATATGACTTCCCTTATGGAGGCACAATCGGTGAGAAGCATGACAAGCCTGTCTATACCCAGGCCGCAGCCGCCTGTGGGCGGCATGGCGTATTCCAGCGCATTTATGAAATCTTCGTCCATCATCCCCGCTTCCTCGTCTCCGGCTGCCCGCAAAGCCATTTGATGCAGAAAACGCTCCTTTTGGTCGATAGGATCGTTGAGTTCCGAAAAAGCGTTTCCAATTTCTCTGCCCGCTATAAACAGCTCAAATCTCTCAGTAAGGCGGGGATCCTCCGGCGAGCGTTTAGCCAGGGGAGACACCTCCACGGGATGCATTGTTATGAACACCGGCTGGATAAGCTTATCCTCAACTTTCTCATCAAAGCATTTGAAGAGCACATTTCCCCATGTGTCGCCTGTGCTTATTTCAACTCCAATGCTTTTTGCCGCTTTTTTTGCCTCCTCATCGGAGGTAATGCTGTTGAAATCAAGGCCTGTGTATTTTTTAACAGCGTCTATCATGGTGAGGCGCTCGTATGGAGTGGAAATATCTATTTTATGACCCTGATAGTTTATGATTGAAGCATCCCCGAGAACAGTTTTTGCCGCTCTTGAAATGATCCCCTCGGTTCTGTCCATCATATCGTTATAGTCCGCGTAAGCTTCGTAAAACTCAATGGAAGTAAACTCCGGATTGTGCTTTGTATCCATACCCTCGTTACGGAATATCCTGCCTATCTCATAGACCCTCTCTATCCCGCCCACGACAAGTCTTTTCAGGTGCAGCTCTGTTGCTATTCTCATATACATATCAATGTTCAGGGCATTGTGATGGGTAATAAAGGGCCTTGCCGTGGCGCCGCCTGATATGGTATTTAAAACCGGAGTTTCAACCTCCAGATAATCAAGCTCGTCCAGATAGCTCCTGATCGCCTTTATAATCGCGGTCCTTGTTTCAAATATCTGTCTTACCTCAGGATTGACTATTAGATCCAGATATCTCTGCCTGAACCTAAGCTCATTGTCGCGCAGACCGTGAAACTTCTCAGGGAGAGGTCTCAGGGACTTGCTCAGCAATGTCACTTCCTTGCAGTGAACGGATATTTCCCCGCGCCTGGTTCGAAAGACAAGGCCAGTAATTCCGATTATGTCGCCAATGTCATACTTTTTAAACTCGCCGAAGTCTTCCGCGCCCAAATCATCCACCTTTATATAAAGCTGTATCCTGTCGGTAGGATCAAGGATATCACAGAAGAAAGCCCTGCCCATGTCTCTTTTGCTCATAATCCTTCCGGCCATGGATACGGTCTTATTTTCCATTTCATCAAAATTCTTCTTTATATGTCCCGCATATGCGGTACGGGTAAATTTGGTATTCAGGAAAGGATCCCGGCCTTCTGCCTTCAGCCTGTTCAGCTTGTCCCTTCTAATCTGCAATATCTCAGATAATTCTTCCGTATGTTCCTCTGCTATGTTGTTTGTTTCTTCCGGCATATACTATCCTCCTGCCTGTTTATGAGATGCTTAAAATTTTGAAGCGTTGTAATCCAGCCATGGCCTCAAACGTTATCTCGTCTCCCACCACATGTCCCATCAGAGCTTTCCCGAAGCTTGAATCGTCCGAGATCATGCCATTTAAGGGATTTGCCTCCTGGGAGCCGACAACCTTATATACTTCCTCAATATTTGCGTCTAAATCCAGTACTTTCACCGTTGAGCCGAGAGTCACTTTACCCGTTGCCGGGGCTTCCTTGATAATCTCTGCATTGTTTATCAGATTTTTTATTTCCGCGATTCTTGAATATAGCTTGCCCTGCTCGGTTTTCGCCTCATCGTATTCACTGTTTTCTGAAATATCACCAAAAGTCCGGGCTTCTCTTATCATCTCCGCTACTTCCTTTTCGCGGACTGTCTGCAGATAAATGAGTTCTTCCTTTAACTCTTTGAGTCTTTTTTCACTCATTTTATACTTAACCAAGTGTGACACCTCTCTTAACTCTTTCTGCGCATTTACCTGCGCGTCTTTATTGGATTAAAGGCATAACCAGCCAATGTATTACATAACATTGCCAGTTTATTCAGGCAATGCTATCCAATACACAGCTGTTTTTATATATGTTTTCCACACTTTTGCAAAGGTGCCTAACATTTTTAGTAATTATAGATACTTTTATAATTCCTGTCAAGGTGAAAAGTGTGTTATGTCGTTTCCTTTGCAAAATAAGCATAACTAAACATGGGGGTGTGATTATATATATTCACTCAGCGCATGGCCGCTTAAAACCATACGCTGAGCTATAATTCAAGGATGCGACCAAAAGGGCAATTGCAGTATTCTTTTCTTATTCCGTTTTTTCACGCAGCACCTTTATCGCCCTCTGAAGCTGATCGTCATCGATAATGTCCAGTTTTCCGTAGTACAGCAATGTACCCCTTTCTTCGTCCATTTCCACCTCAATATCCGGGATAATACCTTTTCCGGCAAGGCTTTTTCCTTTTGGTGTAAAGTATTCACTGATGGATATATGGACCGCGCTCTCGTCACTGAGCTTAATTGTTTTTTGAGCATAACCCTTACCGGTTGTTTTTTCGCCTATAACAGTCGCCCAGTCAAATTCCTGCAACGCGGCTGCAAAATACTCCGCGGCACTGTAGGAATTGGAATTTATCAGAACAGTCATGGGCATATTCAGATTTCGGCTGTCAGACCTCTCCACCCAGGGTTCCTCTCCCTTTGTCTTGGATATAAAAATTGTGCCCTCAGGAAGAAGGTAGTCCAGCATTGTAAGTAGCTCTCTCAGCTGGCCGCCTGGATTATTTCTCACGTCGAAAACAAAGCCCTTTGCCCCCAGTTCAATCAGGCTCTCAATGGCAGATATGAACTGTAAGGAGGCTCTGGCATCAAAGTTTTCGATGGTAATGAGCCCTATATCATCCTCTATCAGCCTGTAGCTGATCGGGTCTACCTGAACAACTGACGGAACGAGGGCTACGGTCTCTCGCACGCCGTATTTGTCAACAATCTCCAGCTCCAGTCCTCCCTGCATTATTTTTTCTTTCATAAGCTGGGAGGCTTCGCTAAACTCCATATTGGCAATGTCCACACCGTCAACGCCGACTATTATGCTCTCAGGCATGATACCAGCTTTATACGCCGGTGAATTTTTGTATACGGAGCTTATCACAATCCCTTCCTTGCCGGCTTCCTTTTTGATTACAATTCCTATCCCGGTATACTGGTTTTTCAGGTTTTGGTAATAGGAATCATATTCTTCGGCAGTCAGATAAAAGGACCACTGGTCATTAAGGCTTGCCACCATCCCGGCAATAGCACCGTCAATAATATCTTCCCTGTTGTAATCCCCTATATAATGAGATTGAATTAAATTTATCGCCTCGGTGAGCTTATCAATTTCCTCATCATTTTTTACATACGTGGGAATCCAGCTGTCACTGAAAAACATATATGAAATCGTAAAAGTTCCCAGTATTGCCACCACAAGCAAAAATATCACAACAGATAAGTCAAGCTTTTTTTTCACTATAAAATCCAATCCTATTTTTTATTGGCGTGCAAATATAATGCTCCTACGAGCGCTGTGTTATTCTTCGAATACTAACCGGGTTTTACCTCTGTAATACAGTTAGCACAGGTCTTAAGCGTTGGGACTGACAGTATAGTTAGAGAAAAACTGCAGCGGGTCGATTCTCACGCCGTTTTCTATTATTTCAAAATGAATGTGTGGTCCAGTGGAATAGCCTGTGGAGCCTACAAGCCCTATGGTATCCCCCTGGGAGACCTTATCATCTACCTTGCAGTGTCTTTCACTCATATGGGCATACAGGGTATATCTTCCGTTTCCGTGGGCTATCATTACGTAGTTTCCGTAGGAGTAGCTGTATTCCGAGGTCACCACAGTGCCGCTGTCGGAAGCGTATATGGCCGTCCCGTAGGAGGCTCCTATATCGATACCGTTATGATTTTTATATGTGCCAAATATGGGATGTATTCTTCCTCCAAACAGGGATGTTACATATGTACTGTCGGCTGAGGGCCATATGTATGTACCGGTTGAGACAATGCCTTTTGCCTTCTGCCGCTCATACTCCTCTATTTTCCTGTCAATCTCCGCCTGCTTTTCAGCTTCCAATCTTTCGTTTTCCTCATATGCAAGCTGATACTCAGTTTTGTTTGCCTCCAGCTGTCTGAACATCTCATTTGCGGCTTCAAGCTGTGCCTCCATCTCTGCTTGTAGCCGAACCTGCGACTGTCTGTAGCTCTCTGTTTCTGCCAAGGTGGTTTCCAGCTCAAGCCTGATACGCTCCGTAGCAGCCTGGGCATCCTCCAGGTTTTTAACTACATTCTCATCATATTCCATTATTTCGCTTATAAAGTCAAGCCTGCCAAGGAGGTCACCGAAGTCCCTGGCATCGAACAGGATGGAGAAATATGATATGGTGCCATTTTCCTCCATGGCTCTCACCCTGGCCTTGAAGATCTCATACTGTTTGGCCTCTTCCTCCTGGGCAAGCCTGTATTCCTCTTCCTTTTCGATTATCTGAGCCTCCAACAGGGCTATCTGCATGTCCAGGTTTTTAATCTCCTCTTTGGTGGTGTCTATCTGTTGGTCAATGAGTTCTTTTTTTGCGTTTATTGCCTTCTGCTCGTTTTCTATTGACGACATCTGATTTTTCAGGTCGGCTTTCTTTTGAGCCAGCTGCGCCGCCTCTTCCTTCAGCCTGTCTATTTCTGCCTGGGTTACTGCCCCGGCAGGAGACAGTATTGTAATCAGTATAGGCAATATCATCAGTATGGCCAGCAGTGCCGCCAAAATGCCCATAAATGTTTTTTTACGTCTGTTCATATCTTTCGAGTGTGTCTCCTTTCGGGAATATCTCATAGCCTAGGATATCTGTCGGCTTACAGTTTCAGATAATTCTTGATGGCGAACACACTGCCGCCAACACCCACAAGGAGTCCGACGCTTAAAAATGAAGCAAGCATCGGAATGACAATCTTCCCGCTTTCAATCAGGGTGATAAAAGACAGCGTAGTTGAGGCATCCATTCTGATGGACGCCAGGTAATACAGCAGCCACTGCCCCAGAAACGCAAGCAGGGCTCCCATCAGACCCATAATAACCCCTTCAAATACAAAGGGCCACCGTATAAAGCTGCTTGTCGCTCCCACCATTCTCATTATGGCTATCTCCTCACGCCGGTGGAATGTGGTCAGCTTAATTGTGTTTGACATAATAAAAACTGAAACGACAAAAAGCAGTATGACCAGCACCGCCGAAACAGCGCTGACCACATTTCGGAGGGCCACAAATCCCCTAGAGATCTCAAGATGAACTCTGACCTTGGCAACACCCTCTATGTCTATAAGGCTGTCCCTGGTCTGCTCCATAAGCTCAATTTCCTCAAGGGAAACCAAATACCTGTGTCTGAATACATCGGATGTAAGATCTTTGAACAGCTTATTGTCATCATATTGCTTCAGGAAGCTGTCCATAGCTTCATCTCTTGATATAAAGTATACATTTGCCACATTCGCCGTTGATCTCACCTTTGATTCCAGTGCCTTTGCCTCTTCCAGGCTCAGCTCATCATCTATAAAAACAGCTATCTGGTTTTGCTTTTCAAGGGTTCTGATAATATGGTGCATATTTAATGCCAGCAGTGAAAAACTACCCATTATTATAAGACAGGACATAATTATAATAATTGATGCAAAAGACATGAAACCATGGGAAAAGATACTTGCCATGCCTTCCTTGAAAAAATACCCTAATCTGGATCTAATCATAATCGTAATACCCGCCTGTTCCGTCACTGATAAGCCTTCCGCCTTTGATTGCTATAACACGCTTGGAAAATTGGTTGACCAGTTCTTTTTCATGGGTCACCACGAGGACCGTGGTACCAAGCTCGTTTATCTTCTCCAGCAGAGTCATAATCTCAAGGCTGCGGGCAGGGTCTATATTTCCGGTAGGCTCGTCCGCGATTATACACCTGGGATTATTAACAAGGGCTCTGGCTATGGCAACTCTCTGTTGCTCACCCCCTGACAACTCATGGGGCTTTCTGCGTGTTTTCGTGTCAAGACCCACAAGCTCAAGGACGTATGACACTCTTTTTCTGATTTCTTTATTAGTTGCCCCTACCACTCTCATGGCAAAGGCAACATTTTCATATACGTTTTTCTTTTCTATCAGGCGAAAATCCTGAAATATTACTCCCAGTGTCCTTCGCAGTTTGGGAAGATCGGAGGGCTTTATTTTGTTCATATCAAAGCCATTGATAATAACTGTTCCTTCCGTACTGAAAATTTCACCTGTTATAAGTTTTAATATTGTTGATTTGCCGCTTCCGGACGGACCAACTAAAAACGCAAACTCGCCGTCATCAATGTGCATATTTATGCCTCTGATGGCTTTTGTGCCGTTTTCATACGACTTGTAAACGTTGGTCATGCTTATCATATGCACAAAATCCTCCATTGGAAATGCTGTAGTACATTTGTCATTTGTTACTCTGAGATTGCAGGTATTTTTTCACCATTAGGGCAACCTTAAATACTATGGCATGGTCAAATTCTCTCAGATCAAGACCTGTCAGCTTTTTTATTTTTTCAAGCCTGTACACCAGTGTGTTTCGGTGTACAAACAGCTTTCTGGAAGTTTCCGATACATTTAGATTGTTTTCAAAAAATTTGTTTATTGTATATAGAGTTTCCTGGTCCAAAGCGTCAATAGGGCTCTTTTTGAATACTTCCGACAGGAACATTTCGCAAAGGGTCGTAGGCAGTTGGTATATGATGCGTCCAATGCCAAGATTATCGTAATGAATAATCATCTTCTCATTGTCAAACACCTTGCCCACTTCTATTGCAACCTGAGCTTCCTTGTATCGCTCGGCCAGCTCTCTCAGATGCTTTGCTATGGAACCTACACCAATAACTGTCTTCACAAAGAGCTCGGAATTGAGGGTGTCCTCAATTTGCTTTGCATATTTTGTCAGCTCGCTTCTTTCCGCGTTTGGCATCAGTTCTTTTATCAGGACTATATCAGTCTCATTTACGCTGAAAACAAAGTCCTTTTGCTTGTCAGGAAAAAGGCCTTGTACAATTTCAATGGCGGCCGGATCAATCTTCTCAAGCTGCCGTATAAGAAAAACCCCTCTCGGCACCTGAACATTAATATTGAGCTCCTTTGCCCTTACATACAAATCCCCCAAGAGTGTGTTGTCGGATATGATGTTTTTAATAAACAGCGCCTTGTCATACCTCTCCTCATAATGTATCTTCGCCTCGCTGAACGCAATCGTTGCTAAAACACATATGATTCTTGACTGTTCATCCTCGCCCTCTACAAAAACCGCGTAGTCAAAATATGAATTCCATCCTCCGATTATTTTGAAGGTCCTGCCCTCACAGATAGTTATCGGTTCAGTGCTCTCTGCCAGTATCGCAGCCGCCCTTGTCAGACGCGAACCTACCATCGAAAGCTCATTGCATGCCACAACAACACCGTCTGAATCTATGACTCCAATAACTTTATCCGTGGCTTCCTTCATCTGAACAATAACGCTTTGAAATATCCTCCCCGACATGGTTTTACCTCCTATGTTTTTTGTTTGATTGGCAAGTTTGGTCGGTGCTAAGCTGCTGCGGCAATCTGCTGCCGCGATATTTTCACGTAAAAGCAAGTTTTATGAAGTATTTATGGTAAGCCAAATTCTATCCTTTTAGTTTTGTTGACATAAGACAATCTACATTCTACTATAATACTGTTTTTTGCATATTTTTTCAATAGAATATTTATAATATTTTGTAAACTTCAGATATTATATTGTTATTTTAATTGTAATTTTACATAAATTTGCCATAAAAATACATAATATCAGGCCGCCCATCGGCGGCCTGATATTATGTATTGCCAATTTAGTTTGTTATCGTTTTTTCAGTATCATAATCGAATATATGTATCTTCTTGGTGTCAAATGCAACCTTTATCTTGTCACCCATTTTGCAGGTCACAGTTCCTGTGGGTACAACGGCCGTAAACTGGATATCTCCGTCGGACAAATACAGGTTTGTTTCTGCTCCGAGGAGCTCCGTCATATCCACTTCCACATCTACCACTTGTTCAGGATACTGGGCTATATATGCTTCTTCGGCGTGTATATCATTGGGGCGGATACCAAAGGTTACTTTTTTACCGGCATATGCCAGAACCTCAGGCTTTCTTCCCTTGGACTCCGGCAGAGCTATTTTGCTTCCTTGGCCGAATGTCAGATATGTGGTGCCGTTTTCGTCAATCAATTCTCCTTCGCAGGTATTCATCTGTGGCGTTCCTATAAAGGTGGCAACAAAGAGGTTTGCAGGATTCTCGTACAGATATTGGGGGGGCGCTATCTGCTGAATGAACCCGTCTTTCATAACGACGATACGGCTACCCATAGTCATAGCCTCTGTCTGGTCATGGGTTACATAGATAAAGGTTGTGGCAAGCCTCATGTGCAGCTTTGAAAGCTCACTTCTCATGGCCGTACGGAGCTTTGCGTCCAGGTTTGAGAGAGGTTCATCAAGGAGAAAAACCTTGGGATTTCGAACAATTGCACGTCCGAGAGCAACACGCTGTCTTTGACCGCCTGAAAGAGCGGCAGGCTTCCGGTCAAGCAGATGCTCTATCTCGAGAATCTGAGCGGCTTCGGAAACACGGCGCTTTATTTCATCCTTAGGCATTTTTCTGATTCGAAGACCGAATGACATGTTCTCAAAAACAGTCATATGAGGATAAAGGGCGTAGTTCTGGAACACCATTGCTATATCTCTATCTTTAGGCGGAACATCATTCATAAGCTTTCCATCGATATAAAGCTCGCCCTGAGTTATTTCCTCCAGACCGGCAATCATTCTCAGGGTTGTTGATTTACCGCATCCGGATGGGCCTACAAGAATAATAAATTCCTTGTCTTCAATATCGAGGGTGAAATCCGATACCGCTATAACTCCGCCGGCATACTTCTTGTAAAGGCCTTTCATTGTTACACTTGACATTTTTGTACCTCCAATTGATTTTCGAAAACTGTCTGTTTCCACATGTTTTAAAAAATAATATCACACAATATCCTGTCTGTATATTCTCTTAACAGACAAAGGTTTATAAAAGACTTTGTTTAATATGACTAATTGTACGGATATTATTTACATATTGCTCATATGTTTTCATTTATCTGTTTGTATGTATTGCCCATATCTGGACGAGTCGCCCGATTTAAGGTCATCTTTGGGAAATCCTCTGAAAAACAACACCAGTTCCCGTGCTGACCATCTTTCCGCTTGGTTTCCCTTTGTTTTCCATAAACGGGGCTGCAGACCAGCATACAGGTTTTATTATGGCCGAATAAAGCATTAATCGGAGTTTGTACGAATACTATTATTTGAGACTGTAAAACCGTAGTAGTTTAAAAAAACGGAGGTGGATAATTTGTTTGTTTTTACCGCCAAATTCGACAAGAGAAAAGCTATCATTATAATTCTGGCCCTGGCCGTTTTGCTGTGCGCTATTATTCTGATAGCCGGAAGTCTCAGCCGGAATTCATCAAAAAGTGTAAAGAGCTCATTGGGCAATCTGAGAACAAATGAGGACAGGGTCGACTTTTTAAAAGAGCTGGGCTGGGAAGTGAATGAAACTCCGGTAGAAACACAGGAAATCGTTATCCCTCGTGAGTTCAAGGGTGTGTATGAGGATTACGCCAAGCTGCAAAGGGAACAGGGTTTCACCCTTGACAAATACGGCGGTATGAAGGCTGTAAGGTATACATACAAGATACTCAATTATCCGGGAGACCCAGGAAATGTGGTGGCCGATATGATTATTTACGGCTCCACCTTAATTGCAGGCGATATCCAATCAACCGCGCTGGACGGTTTTATGATCGGCCTTGTAAGAAATCCGGGATAATATGTCTTGAGGGGCTGCCGGGGATTACAATTCTTGTGGCAGCCCCATTATATTATAGCGATTGCTCTTCAAATTCCTCGGCAGCCGCTTGCTTTTCCTCCGCAGCCGCATCAGTATCATAGACTACCTGAGCCTCGGCGCTTTCTTCTACAGCGTCATCAATTTCTGGGGCATCCTGAGGTTCTTCATATAAAGCCTTGATACTTAGAGAGACCTTCTGGTTTTCATAGTCAATGTCGGTTATCCTGACCGTTACCTCCTGTCCCTCGGAAAGAACCTCACCCGGATTTTCCAGCCGGCGCTCAGATGTTATCTGAGAAACATGGATAAGTCCGTCAACTCCAGGCAGGATCTCTGCAAAAGCTCCATACTGCATAATCTTGACTATTTTGACTGTAGCTACGCTGCCTGTTTCATATTTTGATGTGAAGATCTGCCAGGGGTTGTCCTCCGGTAGCCTGTGTCCAAGAGAAATCCTCTTATTTTCCTTATCAAAGGATATAACATAGACCTCAATCGTATCTCCCACCTGGAGAATCTCTGCAGGATTCTTTATGCGCCTCCAGCTCAGTTCCGATACATGGGCCATGCCGTCCACTCCGCCAATATCGATAAAGGCTCCGTATGAGGTGAGAGATTTGACTGTACCCACATATCTCTTGCCCACCTCAATTTCGTTCCAGGTTTTCTCGGCGGCCAGTCGGCGCATTTCATTTTTAACGTCCCGTATTGAGCCCACTACCCGGCGCTTGGAGCGGTTTACCTCCGTCACACGAAACTGTTGTTTGGTATTCAAAAGGACAGATAAATCGGCTCCCCTTGGAAGGCCGCTCTGGGAAGCGGGGATAAATACTCTTATTCCCTTTACAATAGCCACAAGTCCACCCTTGTTTTGTTCCTTAATGGTTCCCTCAAGAATTGTTCTCTCCGCACGGGCTGTTTCAATTACTTCCCAATTCTTAACGGCATCAAGGCGCTTCTTTGAGAGCATGATTGTACCTTCCACATCATTGACTCTCATAACGTAGGCTTCAACTTCACTTCCTACCTGTACTATATCTTCAGGCTTAAGGTCGGGATCATCTGTCAATTCGGAAATGGGTATGTACCCAGAATGCTTGGTACCCAAATCCACCGATACTTCGGTTTGGTTTATTGACTGGACGATACCGGTTACCCTTTCCCCGGTATTCAAAGTCTTAAAATTCTTATCGAGCATCTCGTCAAAAGACTCGGATGTGTTATCTCCGGCCTCGACCGTTCCCTCTTGATTAACTTCGATCTCTTTGACTTCGTCTGTCATTTTCCTGTGAACCTCCTTAATAATCCACGCCGGAGTTGACGCACCCGCGGTGACGCCCAATATTTTTACACCAGCCAGTTCAGATAGATCTAATTCGCTGGCAGATTCAGTAAAAATGACTCGTGAACATCTTTTCCCACAAATCTCAGCAAGCTTAGCTGCGTTTGCGCTATGCCTGTCACCTATTACGACCATGGCATCGCACATTTTCGCAATCTCTTCCGCTTCTTCCTGGCGTCTGGACGTAGCATCGCATATTGTATCAAATATTTCGCAGTTTGTATACTCTTTTTTTAGAATTTCATCGCAAATTTTGGCCTGGTTTTTTATGCCTGTTGTCTGATGCACAACGCTTATAGGTGTACTCCTGTCAGGTATTTCCTGATCCATACGCTCCGTTAGATCCTCTTTGTCTTTAAATACCACTGCTGTCTTTGCCCAGCCGCAAATGGCCTGAACCTCAGGATGACCCAAGGTTCCTATTACTACCGGAACTCTCCCCTTCTCCGAGGCCTCCCGGACGATTCTATGGATTTTTGATACATTTGGACATGTGGCATCCACAACGGTGTTGCCCCGGGCTTTAAGCGCCTCATACTCGGCCTCTCCTGCTCCGTGGGACCTTATTATAACCGTGGCCCCAGGGGGGATTTCCTCTATGCTCCGGGCTTCCCGCACACCTTTTTCCGACAGGGCATCCGTTACATGCCTGTTATGAATGAGGGCCCCCAGGGTATAGCACGGGCCGCTCTCATGCGCTGTCTTCTCGGCAATATTCACCGCTCTTTTTACTCCATAGCAAAATCCTGCCGTTTTAGCGAGAATAATTTCCATATGCGCTCCTTAAATATTTCTATTTTTCATTTCGCAAGTTGTTTATCCTTGACATAAGATCACTTGCATAGCTCTCGTAGGCTTCGGTTCCTCCTTTTATTCTTTCCAGCCTGTAGGGCTGCCCGATTATAATTGTCGTTTTTCTGAAAAGCCTCTTTTTTCGGGAAATATTTACGGGTATCAGGGGAACGCCTGTTTTCGCCGCTATCATAATCGCACCGGTTTTTGCCGCAGCAGAATCGTCCCTCACCCTTGTTCCTTCCGGGAATATAGCAACCTTATAGCCTTCCTTCAGAGCTCTCATTATCTCCTTTATAGCTGAGATATCGGCTTTCCCTCTCCCAATGCCTATTGTCCCGGCTTTTTTTATGAGCCACCCAAATACGGGAATTTCCAAAAGCTCTTTTTTGGCCACATAACGCAAATAGTGCTTTATGCCGAAAGCAAAGGAGAGCAAAGGAATATCAAGATAAGAGGAATGATTGGCGCAAACAAGCGCTGGTCCCTCCGGAACGTTCTCCCTGTTTATTGGTTTTATTGCAAACAGTAGCCAGATAATGGGGTAGAGAATGGCATAATATAGCTTATATATCGTCTTCATTTCCCAGCCTCCCTCTTATCAGCTCCGCAACCTTTATAAAGCTCTGCTCCAGATTTAAATCCGTAGTATCTATTATAACGGAATCCTCAGCAGGCCGCAGGGGCGCGAGTACTCTTTCCGAGTCATTTTTATCCCGCCTTAGCATATCCGAGTAAACCTGGTCATATGTGCTGTCAATCCCTTTTTCGCGCAGCTCTTTATATCTTCTTTCCGCCCGCACCTGAGGAGCGGCTGTCAGAAATATCTTAATAGGGGCATCCGGGAGCACAACGGTTCCTATATCTCTCCCGTCCATTACCACATCATATTTTTCAGCCATGCTTCGCTGCATATCCAGCAAAAATACTCTTACTGCCGGAAGAGCCGATACATCGGAGGCATATTTTGATACCTCCGGCAGCCTGATGGCATCCGACACGTCTTCTCCGCACAGAATCATACGCTGAGCGCCTTCTTCATTATATGTTATCTTAATGTCTGCCTGGGGCAAAAGGGCGCTGACTTCCTCCTGGTCACCGGGAGAAACACCAGCCCGTAAAACATACAGTCCCAGAGCCCTGTATATGGCTCCCGTATCCACATATTTAAATCCAAATTCCTTTGCCACCATTTTTGCCAGTGTGCTCTTTCCGGCCCCGCTGGGACCATCAATGGCTACGCTTATTCTTTTATTCAATAAAATCACCCTCAGCTAGTTTTCTGGCCGCGTGTTTTCCCGCCGCATGTCCGGTTGACCAGGCAATTTGAAGATTAAAACCTCCCGTGTAAGCATCGCAATCAATAACCTCTCCGGCAAAAAACAGTCCGGATACCAGTTTGGATTCCATTGTTGAAGGGTTTATCTCTTTAACGCAAATACCACCGGAGGTAACAACCGCCTCTTCAACGGGCCTTGGCCCGGTTATATCTATTCTGAATTCCTTAAACAGCTTAACCAGCGCAGCTCTCTGCTGTCTTGTTATGGAGTTTACCTTCGTCTCGGGAGATATACCGGAACGGTCCACCAGCACTGGTATCATCAGTCTCCCGGCCAGCTTATCCAGAGCATTTGCAAAATTCCTGTTTGAAAACTCTTTAAAATCTCGCAGTATCCGCGCATCAAGCTTCTTTTCATCCAGTGCCGGCTTCAGGTCCAGAAGAACATGGTACTTTTCAGTCCCTTCCCTTTTTAAATGGGCGCTGGCAGACAGCACTATGGGACCGGATATTCCAAAATGCGTAAACTGCATTTCTCCAAAATCTTCATACAGCTTCCCACTCTTTTCCCCAAAAAGGGAGAGGGCTACATTTTTCAAAGAAAATCCCTGCATTTGAGCACAGATTGAATCTGCAGATTCCAAGGGGACCAGAGACGGTCTCGGCGGTATCACTGTATGTCCCACTATTTTGGCCATTCTGTAACCGTCGCCGGTGGAGCCGGTTTTAGGATATGAAACGCCGCCCGTACATATTATGGCGGCAGCGCACATGATATCGCCCCGGTCGGTCCTTACCCCGGCTATTTCCCCGTTTTTCACAATCAGTTCGCAGGCCCTTGCCTTTTTTATCTTCACACCCTGTGCACATAGCTTCTTTAGCAGAGCGTCCACCACATCCATCCCTTTGTCGGATTGAGGAAACACCCTGTTTCCTCTCTCTGTTTTCAGGCTCACTCCGATGCTCTCAAAGAAGCTCATGGTGTTAACCACATCAAAGGCTTTCAGTGAGCTGTATAGAAACTTGCCGTTTCTCGGTATGTTGGAAATCATCTGCTGGATATCGCAGTTATTTGTCAGATTACATCGTCCTTTTCCCGTTATGAGAAGTTTCCTACCAACCCTGTCGTTCCTCTCCAGGAGTGTAACCTGCGCACCTGACATTGACGCGGTTATTGCCGCCATTAATCCGGCGGCGCCTCCGCCTATTACAACCAGCTCAGTCCTCGGCTTTTTCGTATACTTCATACTCGTCCCATATCCGTTCCAGTTCCTCGAATGTATAGTTCAGCTTTTCATTTGTTTCATTTCCCACCGCCACAATCAGTGCGTTAATAAGGCTAAGCGGGGCTACAAGTGAGTCCACAAAGGAAACCATATCGCTCTTCGCCAGCAGGCTTATATCGGCAATCTTTGCCACCGGTGAGGTTTTGGTATCTGTAATACCTATAACTGACGCACCAATATCTTTGCACAGGCGTAGAGTTTTTATTGTTCGTTTTGAATACCTGGGAAATGAAATCCCGATGATTACATCCTCCGCAGATACTCGCATAACCTGCTCAAAAACCTCGCTTATAGGGCTCTCATGTAGCATCTTCACATTGGCAAAAAGTAAATTAAAATAAAACCCCAAAAAAATTGAAAGAGCCGCCGAGGTTCTCGCCCCGACTATATAGATGTTTCTGGCCTTAAGTATTTTCTGAACCGCATTATCAAACTGTTCTTTATCGACAGATTCAATCGTCATCTGAATCTTTTCCATATCGGCATGTAAAACAGAGGCAAGAGTATCTTTTGAATCCATAACGTTTCTTGCAACCTCAATTCGCTGAACAGAGGTCAACCTGTTTCTTATCATCTCCTGAAGGGCTTTGCGCATTTCCGGATATCCCGCGTATCCTATCTCCGTAGCGAAGCGAACAACGGTGGATTCGCTCACCCCCGCATTCTTTCCCAGTTTTGAAGCGGTCATAAATGCCGCCTTGTCAAAGTTTTCTCTGATATACCTGGCAATCCTTTTCTGCCCTTTTGAAAATCCACCATAGCTTTGCTCAATAAGGGAAAGTATATCCTTATCCATTTTATTGTCCTTTCACATTTGATAGCACTTTTAGCGTTTATTATTGCTCATGCGAAATATCTGCACTGAAACAGCAGATAAACGGACGCTGTTTTCCCGGATTAAATATACATAATATACATAATTAAAGCCGCATTTTCAAGTATCTGCAGCCTGAATATTATCGCTCTTCAGTTTATATTCCTTCATATTCAGTTGAATTTTTTACTAAAGCCTGCAGATATTCGATTTCTTTTTCATTGAGATATCTCCAGGTTCCGGGCTTGAGATCTCCCAGTCTCAGTCTGCCCTGAGAGACCCTCCTGAGCCTTAACACCTCCAGTCCTGCCATACGACACATTCTTCTTATCTGCCGGTTTTTACCCTCAAAAATCACTATTGAAAGCAGCGCTTTTTTGCCTTCTTTTCTGACAACGCGAACTTTGGCTGGCCTGAGCTTTGTTCCGTCCAACTCCATAGGGCCCCTCAGTTTTTTTACCGCGTTTTCAATCCCCTCTCCTCTAACTTCCACCATATATCCCTTCGGAACATTATATCTGGGATGCATAATACGGTTTGACAGCTCACCGTCATTAGTCATCAGCAGCAGTCCTTCAGAATCCATATCAAGTCGTCCCACCGGGTACACCCTGTATTCGCAGCCGGCGACCAGCTCTCTGACGGTTTTTCTGCCCTTCTCATCCTTCATCGTAGTAACATATCCCCGGGGCTTGTTAAGCATTATGTAAACCCGCCGGTCACATGGGACAAGCGGGTTTCCGTCCAGCTCTATAATATCTGTTTCAGGATCTGCCTTTTGCCCCAGGGACGCCAGTTTGCCGTTTACGGTTATTCTGCCCATTTCAATCATCCGCTCAGCTTCTCTCCGAGAGGCCACGCCCATGCCTGAGATTATCTTTTGCAGTCTGTACCGCATAAACTATTGCCTCCAGTCATCCCTGCTGCTTTTATTATCTGTCTTTTATTTTAGTACATAAGGAAATATCTGGCGTCCATATATTGGTTGCTTAGCCTCCATGACCATTTAACCTTTTCCCAAAAGGTCAGTGGAACGGCAGGGTCTACAGGAACGCTTTCGGAATATAGGATTTGAACAGTGTCCACTTTCTTCCCGTTGACAAGAATATGGACTTCCCCTGCTTTTTCATATTCCGAAACCGGCGCATAAGCAAACCTGGGAAGGCTGATTTCCGTCTCCACCTCATCGCCGCTGTTTAATAAAAGCTTCACATCTCTCTCGCTTTTCAGCAAAGCCGATTCCTTCTCCCCCGATATAACCGGAAGGGAGCCGACCCCGCCCCTGGAGTCCAGGGTATAAATCTTATAATTGGCCCCGGCCCAGTCAAACAGGCTGATATGATCATTCCAGTCATCAGAATCGTTTAATGTGACACAGATCAGGGTCATACCCTTCTTTTTCACACAGGTAACCAATGTGCGGCCAGCCGCGGAGGTGTACCCCGTCTTAACTCCGACCACATTGGGATATTTCCAAAGCAGCTTGTTATGGTTGGAAAACCTGTATTTCCCAATTTTGACATCCTTGGTGGAAGATAAGATGACAAACTGTTCGTTTTTCATTGCGGCCGCGGCTAGTTTTGCCATATCAGTGGCAGTGGAGTAATGTCCCTTTTCATCCAGTCCATGGGGGTTTTTGAAGCAGCTGTTTGTCATGCCGAGCTCAGATGCTTTCCTGTTCATTAATCTTGCGAAGTTCTCCACGCTGCCCGCAGCATGGCAGGCAAGGGCCACCGCCGCGTCATTTCCCGAGGCCAGCATAAGGGCATACAGAAGCTGCCTGACCGTATACCATCCGCCCTCTCTGAAGCCTGAGGAGGAGCCCTCGGTCAATGCCCACTGTCTTTTAAACTGGACATGCTCTTCCGGATTGCAGTTTTCCAGGACGACAAGGGCCGTCATGATTTTTGTTATGCTGGCTATGGGCAGTCTTTCATCGGGATTTTTTGTGAAAAGAAATGTATCTGTTTCGGCCTCATACAATACCGCGGACCTGGCCTTTGTTCCGGGCGCTGCGTTTGCGGTCATAGTAAGAGGACTTGAAAGCAGACATATTATCAGTATATACGCCGCAGCATTTTTAATTTTCTTTAATACTTTGTCAGGAAAAAATATTGACAGTCCTTGCTTTTTTTCCGCCATTAATTTTCATCTTTCTTTGTTGACAGTATATCCTTTACCTTGTCAATAACCTCTGGCACCATCTCAACAATCCTGTCCACAGCGTTACCGGCAGGCGGGTTTACACTCAGCAGCTTTACCGTTCCGTCCTTTACGGTTATAAAAGCCACAGGCACTATTGTAACACCTGCTCCGCTGCCACCTCCAAAGGAGTTATTGCCACTGGACTGCTGGCCTTTTGTTTGAAAATCTGAGCCGCCTGAAGCAAAGCCAAAGCTCACCTTTGAAATGGGAATAAGGGTAATACCGTCGGCAGTTGTTATAGGCGATCCTACGATAGTATTAACATCCACCATTTCACGAATCTTATTCATCGTAGTTTCCATGAGATCTCCGATAGGATGCTTTTCCATAGTATTCTCCATTCACCGCGCCAAATCCCGGGACCAGACCGGTCCGGCGCGGCTGCCGCTCTTTCGGCAGCGGCCTGCCGAATTTTTATATGCTATTGTGATTTGAAATTATTATATCTATATCCAAAAATTATCGCTATATACGGAAGGAGACGCAGAGGAAGGGACAATCGGGTTTTAAAGTATAAGAAGCTTTCCTTTTCCGTAAAGCTGACAGATGTCCTTATGTCCTTTTTCCTCACAGTTAAACTGTTTTCCAGAATTGGCAAACCGGCTCCGGCAATAAATGAGGCATATCCGAAACTCAATGCGGCCTTCGCCGCGTCTTCTGCGGCTGCTCTGTAATGCAGGGTAAAATAATCTATTACAAACCTTTTTTTAACCTTTTCCGATATATAGGATAAAAGGGAAATAACCTCTCTGAACTGGCCCAGCGTAGCTTTCGGCTTTTTTTTATCTGCAGTTTTCTCTTTGCCCTTCCTGTCCGGCGATGGATGGAGCCTGATTTTTATAAAGCCCAAGCGAAGCATAACACCCAGCTTTTTATCGGAATACTCCAGCTCAATTGAGATGCGGATTATCAGAAATCCCATAATCAAAAGGGCCAGTATCCCCAGTATGAGCCATAAAACCATGCCAACCTCCATTTACCTTTCCCTTTGAGCAGTTTGAGTTTTAATTAACCCTGAACGTCTAAAGCGCTTTACAGGCTCGTCAGTCTGTATTAGTTTCCATCATTTTCAGGTTTTCAATGGCACTTTCTATGTCCAGTTGCCCGTTTATAATCTCTTCATCGATTTCCTCGCTCAGCTTGGGAAGTTCATCCAGGGAAGACAAGCCGAATACCCGCAGAAATTCCTCCGTTGTCCTGTATATGACTGGTCTGCCGGGTACATCCAGCCTGCCACAAGGTTCGATCAGACCTCTGTCCGCCAGAACACCCACGGTATACGAGCTGTCAACGCCTCTGATTTGCTCAATATATGTTCTTGTTATCGGCTGATAATATGCAACTATCGATAAAACCTCTATGGAGGCCGCAGACAGTTTCGGAGGTTTTCTTGTCTCCAGCGCCCGCCTTATATAGTCATAATATTCCGGCGCAGAACACATTTGGAGTGAGTTTTCCAGTCTCACAATCCTTATTCCCCTCTGATAAAAAACATACTCATCGGCAAGCTTTTTCGCAGCGCCGATAATCTCATTTTCAGACTTGTCCAGGAGCATACAAAATCTCTCTATCGGTACCGGTTCACCTGACGCAAACAAAACAGCTTCGATAATTGTTTCAATGTTCAAATCCGAATCCTCCAGAACAGACCGAGGCTTTTCCCGCGGCCTGAAAAGATAATCGCAGTTTATCCTGCAGCTGCGTTATATACTGCCATATACTCTCCTTCATCATCCTCCAGCAAAAGGTTACCGCTCTTACACAGCTCCAATACCGCCATAAAGGTGGCAACCAGTTCAGTTCGCTCCCGGCAGCTTCGAAAGAGCTTGTATATATCGAGCCTGCCCCTTTCCCTCAGCTTCATCATGATTTCCTCGCTTTTCACGCCGACAGGATATATGAGTCTGGCAGGAAGCACAATGTCCTCCGCGGTTGCTGCAGGTTCCCTTTCCCTGCCCAGGAGCATCAGCAAAGTGTCTCTGAGCTCCCTTGCTTCATGGGAATACCTGTATTGTCCGTTTTCAGGCATTGCTTCGGGCATTTTCACAAAGGTCAAAAATCCCTTTTCAGCCCGCTGACCAAAAAACTCAAATGCTTTCTTTAACCTCTCATAGCTCTCTCTGCGCTTTAACTCCTCGAGTGAACTTATGAGCTCCTCCAGCTCCGAAACCTCTTCATCCTGACCTGCCAGAAGGGTCCTGGCCTTTATATATGTCAGATGTGATGCCATCGCTATAAACTCGCTGGCAATCTCCAGGTCCATTTTTTTCATTCTGTCCAGGTATTCCAGGTATTGGTCAAGTATATCGGATATTTTAATGTCCTTTATTTCTATTTTATTCTTGCTTATAAGCTGTAAAATCAAAACAAGGGGCCCTTCGAAGTCCTCAAGGCTTTCTTTTGATTTTATGACGCCTTCCAGTCTGAAGGTGGGATTTTCCACAGTAACCTCCAAATGCGAATTTGCTCAGATTCGCCTGTCCGCTTTTTCGGGCAGGTTCTTAAAATATCATGCTGTAGAGCTTAAAGCCGCTAATTGTTAAAAAATCTATTTTTTTCAGCACAAAAATCAATGCGTTATTCAAAGGCTGCTGTATTGTTCCCGATAAAAGCAGGAGCAGAAGAATTATCATGCCGTAACGCTCATAGTGCATAAGCCTTCCATATGTTCTTTCAGGCAGAAAGGAAAACAAAACCTTCGAGCCGTCCAGAGGCGGTATGGGAATTAAGTTGAATATACCCAGATATATGCTGAGTATTGCCGTCGTTTCAAAAAAATTCAAAATCATTTTATGTTTTATAAGAGGAACATATAAAAACCCTCTGACAAAGAGCAGAAAACAAGCCAGCAGGATATTTGTGACCGGTCCCGCCAGCGCCGTCAGCGCCATGTCACGCTTAGGATTTTTGAAGTTTCGCATATCCACGGACACAGGCCTTGCCCAGCCGAATTTGAAAACCACCAGCATTAAAAGCCCTATCGGATCTATATGTCTCAGGGGATTGAGTGAAATCCGCTTCTGTCTCTTCGCCGTTTGGTCCCCCAGCATATATGCGGCCAGGCCGTGCGCCATTTCATGAACCGTTATACAGATAAGAGCTGGTATGACAGCCAGAGCAAGTTCCGCTAAGTAAGACCAATTCAAACCGGCAATAATTTTCCTGATGTTTTCCATTATATCGCTCCGGTATTATATTTTTCAAGCTCTGCCAGAAGCTCTTTCCTGCCGTCTCCCTTCTCCGCCGAAAATGGTATGACTATTTGATGGTCCTGCAGCTTCAGGGTGTCGGATACCCGCAGCAGGTTTTCCTCCAACCGGTTCTTCTTTACCTTGTCAATTTTATTTGCGACCACAATTAATGGGCATCCCGTTGCTTTAAACCAGTCGGCCATCAAAACATCGTCCTCCGTCGGGGTATGCCGCGCATCAACAATAAGGGTCCCCGCCGTTATCAAGCCCGGTTCCGAAAAGTAACTGTCCATCAGCCGCGCCCAGCGGCGCTTTTCGGCCATTGAAACCTTTGCATAGCCATAGCCGGGCAGATCCACAAAATACATGCAGGCGTCTATCAGAAAATAGTTTATGTGGGCGGTCTTCCCGGGCACTGAGCTGCTTCTGGCAAAGTTCTTCCTGTTTAGAAGCCTGTTAATTACGGAGGATTTTCCCACATTTGACCGCCCGGCAAAGACTATCTGCGGCAATCCGTCCCGTATAAAATTATTCTTGTCGGCAGCTGATTTAATAAACACCGCATTGTTATAGTTCAATTTCTTTCCTCCGGAGTTTCCCTATGTTTTTTTGCTATAAGAACCACCGCATGAGCAGCCATGCCCTCGCTGCGCCCCGTAAACCCCATTTTCTCTTCAGTAGTGGCCTTTATGCCTATATTGCCAATATTCGTTTCAAGGGCTTCCGCCAGATTTTTTCTCATCCGGTCGAAATATGCCGAGAGCTTTGGCTTCTGGGCAACAATCGTCAAATCAGCGTTTACGAGTTTCCAGCCCCGGCTTTTTAATTTTTCGAATACTTTTTTTAAAAGAACAATGCTGCTTATGCCCCTATACTCTTCACATGTGTCGGGAAAGTGGGTTCCGATATCACCCATAGCCGCGGCGCCGAGCAGAGCGTCCATGAGGGCATGGGAGATGACATCGGCATCTGAATGCCCCTTCAGCCCCAGCTCAAATGGAATGCTTACCCCGCCCAGCACAAGCTTTTCGCCGGCTTCCAGCCGGTGAGCGTCATATCCATGCCCAATTCTGAAACTGTCTATAGCAGACCGCCTCCCATCCCGAATTCCGATGCAAAACGCTTCTCCAGTATTGCCTCGGCGGTTATAATATCCGTCGGATATGTTAGTTTGATATTCTCAGGGGAACCCTCAACTATTCTGATATATGCCCCCAGCAATTCAACTGCCATACTGTCGTCGGTAAGCTCAATATCTTCTTCCTGCGCTCTGGTAAGCCCGGCTTTTATCAGCTCCGACTTAAAAACCTGTGGAGTCTGAGCTGCATACAGTTTTTTTCTCTCAGGGGTACCCATAATTTTTCCGTTTTCTGCGGTTTTTATAGTGTCGCTCGCGCTTACTGCCGGAATTGCGCAGCCATATATATAAGCAGCCTTAACAGTGTTGGAAATGACTTTTTCGGAAACAAGGGGCCTGGCACCGTCATGCACTGCTATATACTCTGCTCTGTCGGAAAGCTCCATTATGCCCCGAAATACGGATTGGCTTCTTTTATCACCGCCGCGTATGACGCTTTTGACCTTTTCTATCGAGTGGCTCCTACACAAACCGCCGATTTCCACTATCAAATCCGGCCGTGTGACCACAACAATTTCATCAATAAAGGGATTTGTTTCAAAGGCTCTGATGCTGTGTAAAACCACCGGGATACCTCCAAGGGATACTAAAAGCTTGTCTGTCCCTTCCATTCTCCTGCTGGCGCCTGCTGCCACAATCACAGCACCGGTATACGGCCTTGGAGGGCCGCCTTTTTTTGTGTTTAAGAGCCTCTTGAGCAATCTCATTACAGTCACCTTTTGTCTTTAATATATATTTTGCTCAAATACTCAATCGGGGCGCCCTGAAACACTCTTTCATGGCCGCCCCCTCAATTTTTATTTAAAATATTTCCTACGCCCTTACGCCAGAGCTTTATTAATTTTTTCTTCCACTTCTTCATATTTTGAGCTTGTTGACAGAACAATTTCGGATATAAGTATCTGCTTTGCCGAACGCAGCATTTTTCTCTCTCCCGTGGAAAGACCCTTATCGCTGTCTCGCGCCATAAGTCCCTTTACCACCCTGGCAACTTCCATCAAGTCGCCGCTTTTTAATCTGAGCATATTCTCCCTGTATCGCCTGTTCCAGTTGTTGGTCATATCTATTTCAATATCTGAAAGCGCTTTCATAAGCATGTCCGCCTCGGCGGGCTTTATTATCGGCCTGACGCCGATTTCCTCGCTGTTTTCGATTGGTATCATAACAACCATTCCGCTCGAAGGCATCTTAAAAATGTAATACTCTCGTGTAACACCGTTTATATTCTTCTCTTCAATACTGTCAATAACCCCAGCTCCGTGCAAGGGGTGCGCGACCATGTCGCCTACTCTAAACATTCTAAACTTCCTTCCAAAATACCATAACACTGATAAATATTCATAGCTTAACATTATTATTATAAACGATTCTACATGAATTAGCAAGGAAAATTGATAAAAAAGAAAAGTTTTAATCTGCGGTTGTCAAACATATGGTCCATTTTTTTAGGAAGTCTGTCAATGGTAAGTAGTAGTAGCGCTGTGGGAAGCGTTGAAAAGTCTAACGCACCTTTTCAATGCTTTCCATAGCTGTTGGAC
>JAAYOP010000152.1 GCA_012520295.1 Clostridiales bacterium
CAGACTTCCTAAAAAAATGGACCATATGTTTGACAACCGCAGAGATGGAAATACAACCGTTTTCCTTTTCCACAAATTTAATCTTGGTTATCCTCTTGCCGTCATACTTGTATGTAAACTCTCCGACTTTCTCAGGCTTGGGTGCTCTATCCCGGAGCTTGATTATTACCTCGTTGTCAAAGACGCTCTCTCCGGACACTATAAACGCCTCGTCCGGATTGGACGGATACTCCTGCCTGAATATTTTTTCATCCCCGCCGCAGTTATTCTTGATGCACCAGCGCCTCCATGACAACTGCTCATCGTCCAGCTTGTGCCGCTCCTTGAGCTCCAGTTCTTCCTTTGTCCACTTCGTGCCCGGAGGTACCGGCATCCGGTAGTCCGGCATCTCATACCAGGCAAAAAACACCGGTACAAAATCGTTTTCGCCCTTCTCCGCCGCGGACCACATCTTCTGGAACTCTTCGAAACCGTTGGCCGTGCTCTCGATAATGACCATTGTCCCAGGTATGGCCGGCACGGCCTGCATTATCCCGCTCAGCGTCGCTTTTTTGTCACCTGTCCAGAACGCAAACTCCGAAATGTGGACGTTCATCAGGGTATCGCCTCGGGCAATCCCGCCCCCGCCGGCCGTCACGCAGCGGATCCTGGATCTTAATCCGGGACGGGCTTTCTTCTCTGCCGGATCCCGTGTGGGGTTTTCAAAGTTTAATTCATAGGCATTTGAATTCATCACCATAGGCTTCAGGGGATGAGGCAATTCGTCAAAGAAAAGCTTCGACATCTTGAAAAGGTTCACCGTGGAGTCGTCCCTGTGGGCTACAATCAGTGAGTTGACGTTAAACCGCGTGGCCGTGTTATGAAATATCAGGGCCTCCGTCAGCGTCGAGAACCCCATCTGCCGGGCCTTTAGTATTATTTGCCTTACGGGCTTGTTTTCGGCCCTTTGCTTCTCTATCTCCCGGTACAGCTTTTTTTGAGGCTCGTTCAGCTTCAGCGGTATTATCCGGCTGTCCTTTGTCTTTATCTTCAGGAAGGTCTCTATGTACTTCAACGGGTCCCTGATGTCCATCATCTCTCGCCCCTTCCTTTGCCCCCTTCTCCTCCAGCATCTTCAAATAATCCTCCAGAGACATATTCCGGTTCTCGTTGATAACCTTCTCCACAAACATCCTCTGGCTCTTCCCCATCATCTCCAATGCCTTCAAAGCATTTTTGGCGTCAAACTGCCACTCTCCTGATGGTACCCATTCCCTGACCTCCCCGTCCCACACCATCACCGGCTCCGCCTGCATACAGCGTCTATACACAGTAAGCAGCTTCATGTAGACTGATTCGGGATTAATCCCAAGCTGAGAGTAAATCTCTTTTTGGCGCGCGGCTCTGTAGGCTATGATTTTCTCGTTCCTGAGCAGTTTAAGCGCTATTTCATCTGCGCTCTTGTTTTTCTTGCCATCAGCCAGCCCCGCCCGTATCACGGCCAATCTGGCATCACCGTCCAGCTCCAGCTCTTTTACAAACTTCCTCTCACTTTTTTTAAGCTGCTTTTCCAATTGCTTCACTGACATCTTTTCAAAATCCCGAACACTCATAGTATCACCGTAATGCATAAAATTGATTTGGCTCCACGTTCATCATCATAAATCTGTGGCTTGCTTCCCGGGGCCAGAACCGAAATGTTTAATATTTAAAAATTCACGTGCGGCGTGATTTCTTGAGCAAAAAAAATATCATTTAGCTCCTGAAACGTCAAATCCAGGGCGGTAGCAACACCTGTTATTGTGGTTCCGGATGGCTTCCAACCCTTAAAAATATTGTATATTGTTGTCACGGAAATGCCGGCCTTTTGTGATAATTGCCTTATATTCAGGCATTTTTCCGACATTTTGAAAGAAAGCTTTTGGATATCAACATAGTATTCGGTCTGATTTGCCATCTCAAGGCTCCTTCAGAAAATCAAACAAGGAAATTATCGTGCCGCGTAATTAATATAGCATCAAACCGGAGGCTTGTCAATATCGTGTTGTGTAATTTTTCATATTAAATTAAAAACTTTTTCTCCCCGCGTTATTTTGTCCTTGCAATAGTAAAAATAATATGTATAATATTCTTTGAATGAATTCAAGCACATATCGGAAAAACATAATAAGGAGTAATCGTCCTATGAATCTGGGAGCCCGACTAAAGCAGAGAAGACTGGAATTGGGGATGACACTGAAGGATGTGGCCAGCAAACTCAGCGTAACAATGGCAACGTATCAGCGCTATGAAACCAATAAAATTAAAACCCTGAAATATAAAACCATAATTGAACTTGCCGAAGCCCTCCAAACAACTCCCACCTATATAATGGGCTGGGAAAATAAACAGTCCGCCTCCACCAATACAGAAAGCGGCGAAACGGACCCTCTTGACTCTGAAATTATCGAGGCTTTTCGTCTCCTTTCTCCGGAATACAAGCGCATTGCTTTGGCTCAGATAAAAGCGATGCTAGAAGTCGAATAAGACGCTTTTTTTGGCGCTTTGAAAGATATAGCAAAGCAAGCTTCAGGAAATCAATATCTGATACGCCCATATGTATTCCCCTTTCAAGACAATTACACATAATATATCACATCTGTAAATTTTTATCAATATATAACAATTGTTTCCTGTTGTGCTTTGTGATTTTTGTGAATTTTATTTACGCGGATAAAAGGATATCAGGACATTGACTTCCGGATATCCGTTATTTTTCGACTAAATATCGCATAAAACGCCAGATAAGCCGATTGGGCCACCGCCGTAGCGACCGCCCAATCGGCTTATATATTTTGATTACAAAACTTTATATATGTTACTTTTTATCAATGAAGTACTTTATTATGTCTCTTCTCGTTATGATCCCGATAAAAATATTCCTATCGTCAACTACCGGTATGAAATTATTATTCAACAACTTTGCAAGCAGTTCCTCAATCGTCGCCGTTATTCTGACCGGCAGAATATTGTCTTTTCTCAGAATTTTCTTTATGGATATCCCTTCTATGTCTTTTTTATTTATTTTATGTAAACCATCCTTTTGCTCATCTATCAAATACCAGAGGAAATCACCTTCGCTGACAGTTCCTACATATTTATTCAATTTGTTTATCACGGGAACCGCCGTATATCCAGAATTCCTCATTCTCTCCAGACCCTGTCTCAGGGTAAAATCGTTATACATGTAAGCAACATCCTGCTTGGGTATCAGAATATGCGCTATGTTCATTATAATTCCTCCGAATTGTTTTTATTTATCATGTAGATTATATCATAATTCTTGATAAATAGATTAACCTTTTGTAAATGGTGCACAAAATTTTATATAAAACCCGATTTAAATCAAAAAACAGAAAGCTGCTTTAAGGCCCGGATTTTTCCTTAATTGGCATATACGTTTCATATAACCCATTTGTTCAGTAGACATTAATATATTATACACCGGAGGGTCACATCAGCCGCTTCTGGCACGGTGTTTTATCACATTTTCTATTGCCCGCGGTCTCTACCGCCTGCTCAAAGCAAAAAGAGAGTCGCTGCCAACTTATTGCAGCAACTCCCCTTTTCCCATTTATGCGGCCCGTACCACATTTATCATTCAATCTTAAAATCCTGCGTCATGAAATACATGCGGGCTCCAAAGCCTTCCGCGGCCTGGAGGAAGTATATATGGCTAATCTCATATACACCGCCCTCATGCTCTATCAGATAGAAATCGACTATTTTGCTGTCCGGCTCACTTCCATATGCGATATGCACACCCTTTCCCTCATATGCTCCGATGGTCACGTCTTCCATGGCGGCGGTGGCATTCCGGGGCACGTCCATTCTTGCCCTTGCTTCCGCTTCGGCTGTGGTATCATTAATATATAGTACAGTCATAAATACATTTTCGTTTGCTATGCTGCGAAAATAATCCGCCTCCTCGCCCTCCTGGAACTCAAACCTGTCAATATCCATGGGCATTAAATAGCCAAAGCGCCCTTTGACAAGCTTATAGTTCACGGTTTCGTCCATGCCCTCCAGCTGGATTACCTCTGTATAGGGCTCGCCGATTTCCCCTCCCGCTGCCGGAGTGGGTTCATAGGTCGGATTCGGGCTGGGCTCATCCTGAGCCGTATCCGTATTTTCCGGTGAAACACTGACCTGAGGCTCCTCACTGACGTCAGACCGGCCGGTTAAACCTGTCCCATTTTCCGGGGAACACCCCATAAGACCCACCATCATCATAATCGTCATCAATAATATGGCTGTTTTTCTCATTTTCACCTTCCTCGTCATCGCTTGTAATTTAATGCTTCTTGTAATAGAACGGTGGTCAATTCTCAGCATTTCTCAATTTAAGGCTTGACCTTTAACAGTCAGTCTTTCGCTCCTTAATCAGACGATGCGCCCGGGGGATATGTTCCAAAATATATGACACGGGTTTACCGTTTCGCTTTTCCCATCAACCAATAACTAATTCCCGTTTTATATCAACATAGCAACATCTCCCATGGAAATATGTACTCGGCCAAATACCATTGTGAGCTTGAAGCTTATTTGCTACAATAGATACATTAATATTATAAGCAGCAGATAGAATCTGCTCGTAACCGGGCGTAGCTTCCCGGTATTGTGAAAACTCCGCCCGATTCGGCATGCAAAAGGAAACGGAAATGTGGCAGTCAGCAGAATAAAAAGCCGTGGACACAACCGTATGACACCATGAAGATTCTACAAGGTCTGCCCGGGCATCTCACAGCCTTTGGGAAGTGAGGTAAAACATACCTGTAATGATTGTAAACAGGCATATTCCCCTTCATTGTTTTCCTTATTTTTTATGCATTCTAATCAGTCAATAAAATTGACAAAGGGTTCTGTCTGGCATATAATATTTTTCTGTAAGCTGTACCCGCGGTAAAGGTTTTTTTTTTGCTTTTTACCAGCGTTTTTTGCAAAATTAAGCATTATCCCGTCACAACTCCGAATAAACTGTTTTAATGCTTCCCTTTTCTCCGGAAGTAAGTTTATGGAAATAAATGCGAAAATAAAAATGTGTTAAGGTTGAGGGAAATATGTCAATGAAAGGAAGCTGGTCATTTGACTAGATATTTTGTAAAACGGATTTTGCTTGCCGTGGTAACAATTTTTATAATAAGCGCCATCACTTTTTTCACCATGAATGCCATACCCGGAGGCCCGTTTAATGCAGAGAAAGCCCCCAGTCCTGAAGTTAAGGCTGTGCTGGAGGCCAGGTTTAATCTGAATAAGCCGGTCATTCAGCAGTATTTTCTCTATCTCGGCAATATTTTTAAAGGGGACTTTGGCATCTCTTTGAAAACAGGCCGGGATATTATGAGCACAATAAAAGATTCCTTTGCCATATCGGCTAAAATCGGCGGCCTGGCGATAGTTGTAGCACTGGGCTTCGGCCTTATATTCGGCAGTATAGCGGCGCTCACACGAAACAAGCTGCCCGACAGGCTTATAATTTTTGGATCCACGCTGGCTACGGCGGTTCCCAGCTTTGTCCTGGCAACTCTGCTATTGCTTGTTTTCTCTATCAAGTTGGGCTGGGTCTCGGTCTGGAGTGCCAGCGGTACAAACTATCTGCTGCCGGTGATATCCCTGGCGCTGTATCCCATGGCATATATCACAAGGCTGACGAAAAGCAGCATGCTGGACGCTCTGAGTCAGGACTATATAAGAACCGCATATGCCAAGGGAGTGGCCAAGTGGAAGGTCGTTTTCAAGCACGCGCTGAGAAATGCGTTAATTCCCGTTATCACCTACGTGGGACCTATGACCGCCTACATACTGACAGGGAGCCTGGTGGTTGAAACTGTTTTCACAATCGGTGGCCTGGGCTCAAAATTTGTAACGGGCATTACAAACCGCGACTATCCCATGATAATGGCAACGACTATTTTTCTTGCCACTTTGATGGTAATAGCCAATCTGTTAAGCGATCTTATATATAAAGCGATAGATCCGCGCATCAGCTTTGATTGAGGAGCAAAGAGCATGAAGCATGATAATAAAAACATAAAAAAAGGCATTTTAAGCATGCAGGTGGACCCCTCCTTGTTTATTCCCGCCACAGAAGAGGAAAAGCGACAGCAGGATGTTATGAGCCAATCTACCACCTTTTTCAGAGACGGGATGAGAAAGCTCATGAAAAACCCCCTGGCTGTTTTCAGTATTATAGTCCTCTCCATTATAATTATAACTATAATAGTGGCGCCTATTATAGTTCCATACGGATATTCGGAGATTATCAGTGTCAACGGAGTGCGTGACAGAGGCGCGAAAAATCTAGCTCCGTTCACCTATTCGGAAATGGAACAGGAATATATAGACGCGGGCGGTAAGGTGTTCCCCCATATATTCGGGACGGACGCAATGTGCCGCGACTATTTTATACGAGTTGTCTACGGCACCCGGGTTTCGCTGCTGGTAGGCCTTTTCGCCAGCTTCCTGGCGCTTATCATAGGACTTCTTTTCGGAAGTATATCAGGCTATATCGGAGGAAAGGTAGACCTTTTCATGATGCGGATTGTAGACATCATATACTCCCTGCCGGATATGCTGATTATCATACTGTTGTCGGTGGTGCTCGATCAGGTGCTTTCCGGAATAGGCACAAAGGGCATACTGGCAAAGCTGGGCACCAATATGATCTCGATCTTCATTGTATTCGGTCTGCTGTACTGGGTCGGCATGGCCCGGCTTGTCCGCGGGCAGATACTGACTATAAAGCAGAATGAATATGTGCTGGCGGCCCGCTCCATAGGCGCAAAGCCTGGCCGGATTATCCGCAAGCACATTCTTCCCAACTGCATAAGCGTTATTTTCATATCAACGGCGCTGCAGATTCCCTCCGCTATTTTTACCGAAAGCTTTTTGAGCTTTGTGGGTCTTGGGGTTCAGGCACCCATGCCATCTCTGGGCAGCCTTGCCAATGCCGCCCGGGAGGGGCTTCAGAGCTACCCCTTTAAGCTCCTGTTCCCTGCTATTATCATATGCCTTATCGTGCTCTCGCTCAATCTCCTGGGCGACGGGCTCAGGGATGCTTTTGACCCGAGGCTGAGGAAGTAGCCCATAACTTTCGGGCGCAAAAAACCCGGCCGCGAATGTTGTTTTTATATTAATAACAACCGGTTTTCGTTCTTTTAGTGCCACTCCTTCGCGGCAGAATGGAGATTATTATGACTGAATATATATTGCAAGTAAAAGATTTACATACATCCTTTTTTACCGATGCCGGCGAAGTTCAGGCGGTAAACGGCGTTTCCTTCAACCTTGAAGCAGGTAAGATACTGGGCATCGTAGGCGAATCCGGCTCCGGGAAGAGCGTTACTTCCTATTCCGTGATGAGAATACTCGCGGATACGGGCAGGATTACTAAAGGTGAGATATACTTTAAAAACGAGGATATAACAAAATACTCTGAAAAGCAGATGCACAAATTCCGCGGGAAGCATTGCAGCATGATTTTTCAGGACCCCATGACAAGCCTCAATCCTGTCTATACCGTGGGTAATCAGCTGATGGAGGCCATACTGCTGCATACGGACAAATCCAGAAAACAGGCAAAGGAAAGAGCCATTGAAATGCTGGAGCTGGTGGGCGTTAACGAGCCCCAAAAAAGATATAATCAGTATCCCTACGAATTGTCTGGAGGCATGAGGCAGCGTGTTATGATTGCGATGGCCCTGGCCTGTGAGCCGGATATTCTGATTGCTGACGAGCCTACCACGGCTCTGGACGTTACCATTCAGGCGCAGATTCTGGAGCTTATGCAAGATCTCCAAAAGCGCTTGGGAATGGCCATCATACTCGTTACCCACGATTTGGGTGTTATTGCCGAGATGTGCGACGAGATAATCGTCATGTATGGAGGCCGGGTATGCGAGCAGGGCACGGCTGACGACATTTTTTACAACCCGTGCCACGAGTATACAAAGGGGCTGCTCCGTTCAATTCCGGACATTTCCGGTTCGAAAAAAAGGCTCACCCCCATAAGCGGAACACCCATCAATCTTCTTAATTTGCCCAAGGGCTGCGCTTTCTGCGCCCGTTGCGAGAAGGCAATGAAAGTATGTCTTTCCTACCAGCCGGAGGAGCTGGAAATAACTCCTGGCCATTACGCTTCATGCTGGTTAAATGTAAAAGAGCGCATGGAACCGGGGAAGGAGGAAGCCAGGCATGAGTTCTGAGTACATAGTTGAAGTTAGTGATTTAAAACAATATTTCCCCGTCAGAACGGGGCTCTTCAAAAAGACCCCCCTCAAGGCGGTCGACGGTGTGTCCTTTAAAATAAAGCACGGTGAAACCCTCGGTCTTGTGGGAGAATCGGGCTGCGGCAAAACTACTGTGGGGCGGTCACTGCTGCATCTGTATAAGCCTACCGCAGGCGAAGTCAAGGTTGAGGGCACGACTGTGACACCCCAAAATATAGGCTCAATGCGCAGTAAAATGCAGATGGTTTTTCAGGACCCCTATTCCTCTCTTAACCCGCGTATGACCGTGGAGGATATTATCGGGGAACCCTTTGATGTGCACAAGCTGTATTCCAATAAAAAGGAACGCCGGGAGAAAATTTTGGAGCTTATGGAACTGGTGGGGCTGAATGCAGAGCATGCCACCCGCTATGTCCACGAGTTTTCCGGAGGCCAGCGACAGAGAATTGGCATCGCCCGCGCCCTCGCTGTCAATCCCAAGTTCATTGTCTGCGATGAGCCGGTCAGCGCTCTTGACGTCTCGATTCAGGCTCAGATTCTCAACATGTTCGAGGATCTCCAGGCCAAGCTGAAGGTTGCTTATCTTTTCATTGCCCATGACCTTCTGGTTGTGCGCCATATTTCAAACCGTATCGCCGTTATGTATCTGGGCAAAATAATTGAGATTGCTGACTCCGATGAGCTAAACAGCAATCCAGTTCACCCATATACTATTTCACTGCTGTCTGCGGTTCCCATACCCGATCCCAAGACTGCGCGCAGTCGCCAGCGTATCGTTCTGGAAGGTGATGTGCCCAGTCCCCTCAACATGCCCTCCGGATGCGCCTTTCGTACCAGGTGCAAATACGCCACCGAGCAATGCAAAGAGCAATGCCCTTCCCTGACTGACAGAGGAAACAACCATTTTGTTGCCTGCTGGAACAAGTAAATAGCGTCCACTGAACAAAGGCTTTCGCATTATAAATTTGATTGACTGCCTGAGTGGATTTGCGGGTGTGACTGTAAATCCATTGAGCTGCAAACAGGCATTAAAAACGCAAAACCAAGGGGGCATTGCCCATGCACTATGCCCTCTTTTTGTTGCTCTCCGGAGATGTAACTGTTTATTTCTCCTGCAGCAAAAAGGGCGCGGGGCATTTGAGACATAAACATATTTGTCCCATGCCCTTTCGGGTATTGCCGGGTTTATGGCCAAGGTTAAGAATTTAACAATTTTCTGTTGACTTATTAAACTAATAACAATATGATTATGCAGGGCAACTTATATCCGAACTAATTGCCGGATAGAATATAACGGATACAATTTGCCTAAAATTTAAGCAATAACCAAATATTTATGGAGGTCTAATGATGAAAAAAATTATCGCACTGCTTATGATCCTCGTGCTGGCCATGGGGATGCTGGTTGCTTGCGGTGACAAAACACCGGCTACGCCGACTGCCGATCCTGGTACAGCGGCGCCGGGAAACGAAACTCCTGATGGAGAACCCAATCCCATTCCTGACTGGACAGCTTATGACCAGCTGATTGCGCAGATAAAGTCCAGCACCGACTTTGTTGAGCGTGAGGCCCTGATGCATCAGGCTGAGGACATGCTCATGGACACCGGATGTATTGTTCCCATCTACTACTACAACGACATTTATATGCAGAAATCTGATGTGACAGGCATCTATTCCAATGTTTACGGTATAAAGTACTTCTATTATTCCGATGCCCCCACTGGAACTCTGAGACTCTGTCTCGCCAGTGAGCCTGACAAGCTCGACCCGGCACTCAACAGCTCCGTTGACGGCGCTTGTCTTGCCGCAAACAGCTTTGCCGGTCTTTACAGATATAACGAAAAGGGAGATCTGGAACCCGATCTTGCCGAGAGCTATACAGTATCCGAAGACGGGCTTACCTATACCTTCACCCTTAAGGACGATCTTAAGTGGAGCGACGGTTCAAAACTGGATGCCCATGATTTTGTTTACTCCTGGAAGCGCGCAGCTGATCCGGCAACTGCCGCTGACTACAGCTATATGTTCAACGGCATCGCCGGCTATGACGAAAACGACCTTCAGGTCTCAGCCTCTGAGGACGGAAAGACGTTTACAGTCGTTCTCTCCGCTCCCTGCGCATACTTCCTGGATCTCTGCGCATTCCCCACCTTCCTGCCTGTAAAACAGAGCGAGGTCGAGGGCGCTGAAGACTATGCCACCAATCCCGGCGCATGGGCTCTTGAAGCCGGCTTCATCTCCAACGGTGCTTATATCCTTGAGAGCTGGAACCACAATGAGAGCATGGTATATGTGAAGAACCCCTACTACTGGGATGCCGACAATGTTAAGACAGAGCGCCTTGAGTTCATGCTCAGTGACGATGACGCTGCCATATTCGCAGCTTATAATGCAGGCGACCTGGATTTCATCGACAACGTTCCTACAGATGAAATTGCATCTCTTCTCGATAACCCCGAATTCTATATAGTCGAAAACCTTGGCACCTACTATATATGCTTCAATATAAAGAGCAGCCTCTTTGACGGTATGACCGTTGAGCAGGCAAGCGCGATGCGCAAGGCGATTTCCATGCTTATTGACCGTGAGTATATCTGCGAAAACATTGGACAGACCGGTCAGCAGCCTGCCAACACCTTTATCCCGTCCGGCATGCTCGACGGACATGGCGGAATCTTCAAGCAGAACGATGACGCTTACACCTATCCCCATGCAGAAACAGCTGGATACTTCGATCCGGTATACAAGCCTGAGAATGTGGACGAAGCTATTGCTCTTCTCGAGAGCGCGGGCTTTACCTTCGTAGACGGAAAGCTCTCCCCCGAAACTCCCATAAGCTTTGAATACCTGACCAACAGCACCAGTGGCCATATAGCTATCGCTGAGGCTATGCAGCAGGATCTGGCTGTCTTCGGTATTGACATGTCAATCAAGACTGTTGAATGGAACGTATTCCTTGACGAGCGCAAGGCTGGCAACTACGATGTGGCCCGCAATGGCTGGATTGCCGACTTTAACGACCCCATCAACATGCTAGAAATGTGGACCTCGGATTCCGGCAACAACGACTGTCAGTTCGGCAAATAATAATCCCAGGTCAATAAAGTAAATAAAAGGGGCGTGTCTCAAAAAAGGTTTTTCAAACCTGAGAGACGCGCCCTTTTTTGTTTTTCATAAACACAATTATACAATGCTTTTTATAGTCTGCCTTATGTTGTTTGAAAAACATGTGAGGCTGTCTCAACCTTAACTTCCCGTTCCTGGTGAGACAGCCCCTTTATGTTGGCCACAGGGGCGATGCGTGTCGCCCCTTGTGGTCTGGTCACATAAAAATCACATATTTATATCCATATATATTTCAAATCACTTCTGTGGGTAAAAGCCCCATCCAGCCCTGGGGATTGCTATCCGCTTTGCAGCTGAGATTTTGTCTGCTGTATTTCCATATCGTTTGCCGTCATGGCAGGTTGATAATAGCCTTTTGTCTGAGCCAGCTTGAAAAGCTCATATTGGGAAGCTTCGTCATTGTTTCTTATTTGCTGAATTGTGGATCTTAACTCGGGATTTGCGCATTCGCTTATAACGTTTGCGTATATGGTAAGGCTGCTTTTTGCAGAAGCAAGAGCATCGTTTACCATAACTTTGTCCTGTAACATACTATCTCCTCCTTAGCCTAGAAATGACATGAGTTTCTGTTTAGTCTTTTGAGCATCCTGGGCACATCTTTCAAAGAAAGAACGAACCTGAGGATCCTGAGCCTGCTGTGCATAGCTCTGCATCTTGGCATAAGCCGTATCATGGGCTCCAATCAGATGTCTCAGGTTTTGGAGCTCTACTTGATTTAAATGTGACATGCTGCAACTCCTTTCGTAGGTTATCATTACTATTATTTGAACAAATAGCAACAATATGCAAAAGCGGCATGCCTTTTACTTTTACTTTTACATTTTATTGTTAACAGCTTTTCAGAAAAACCGGGTAAAAATACCGGACTCATCCAGCAGGCTTTCCACCGAATCAAAGCCCAGACGTTTTAACATTTCCAGCACATATGGGTTGTCAACAGGCGAGAAGTGAGCAGCCTGCCGCCCATATTCCTCCGCGTTTTCACGTCCTTTTTCCCTGCTTAAAACAGCTTTCGGACCTCCCACGCATCCGCCCCTGCATCCCATCCCCTCCAGGAAATTTGCTCTCAGATTTCCCTTTTTCAACCTGTTT
Source organism: Clostridiales bacterium (assembly GCA_012520295.1). Taxonomy (GTDB): domain Bacteria; phylum Bacillota; class Clostridia; order Oscillospirales; family Oscillospiraceae; genus JAAYOP01. The sequence continues at coordinate 12,468 of JAAYOP010000152.1, forward strand.
AGCATTTCCCTGCATGCCGGGACTCCGTCTGCCGTCTGGGCTTCAACTGATATTTTGCGGCGGGGATTGAGTCGTTTAACCGTATCCGCCACCGCCCTGCTTACTCCCCCGGCATATGCGTAAATTCTGCCTGTCACAGAAGAATGGTCTCTGGCATCGTCCTCCATTTCACGCAGATTGATTTTGAAGGCATCGAAAATATCCCTGATCTCCTCAAAGGTCAGGACAAAATCTATGGCACCGGATATATCCCTCTCCCTGGCTTCGGCTTTTTTGGCAACACAGGGACCTATAAAAACGGTAACGGCGTCGGGCTCAAGAAGCTTTATCGCCCTGCCGCCGGCAATCATCGGTGATACCGACCCCGGTATATTGTTAATGTATTGACGGTATACCTTGCGTATCATGGCAAGCCATACCGGACAGCAGCAGCTGGTGAGCAAAAAATCCTCCTGTTTTAAAACCCTTTTATCAAATTCCAGGGCTTCCTTAAGGGTGAGTATATCTGCAAACAGCGCCACCTCCACCATGCCTGCAAAGCCCAGCTTTTTAAACGCGCTACGCAGCATTCCCGGTGTTATATCCCTGTCGAACTGGCCTATAAATGCCGGCGCTATCAACGCATAGACAGGGCCCTTTGCATTCCTAACAGCATATAAAACCGGAAGGGTGTCCCGGCTTGCGGTGAGCTTGCCGCCCGCGCAGGCCTCAACGCATGCCATGCAGCCGGCGCAGAGACTGCTGTCAATAAAAATTTTACCCTCCTCATTTTTCCGTATCGCATTGAAAATGCAGCCTGAAATGCAGGAGCTTTCTTCTTCGCAGCAGGTACAATCGCCAAAATTCAAAATCGGCGCGTGCTTTTCCGGATGCAAAAGGCAGTCCAGCTGATAGGCATCCATTGAATCCGGGTATTCTTCCTCCACTTCCTGCTGAGTTTTGCCTTCAACGGCAGCCTTGAGCAGGACCCTATACAGCTCATTGAATGCGGTCATCAAATCTCCTCCGTTGCAGTGGCGGTATTTCCATTGTGTGCAGTATTATGCTTTTTATGATTGAGTAGTTTATTAATGTGGATATTTTGTAATGCTGCTGCCCTTTTCCGCCGCATTTTTTGAATAATGCCGCATTTAACTTTACTTTTTATTTTATTTTTGTTAATATTGTATTAAATGTTATGGTGTATAAGGATATACGGCAGATTAAGAGCGTTTTGCCCGCAGTATAAACAAGAGCTTTTTATCTGTGTTAAAACGATTAAAATACCGCATTTCGGTACATTTATTCGATAGTTCCTCACATATATAAAAGGAGGTAATGCGTCGGGATTCATATCCAGCATCTATGTCAGTCACGGTATTATGAACGAAACAAACTGAATAGGAGGCTTATTGTATGCTGAAAAGAACTTTAGCCGTTTTGATTGCACTGCTTATGATTGCCGCTGTTTTTGCCGGATGTAATAAAGCAGGTAAAACGGAAACAACAGATCCCCCTTCTGTCGATGAAAACGTCGGTACGGAAGATACCGGTAAGGACACACAACCGGCAGCCGAAAAAGAATCCATTGTATTCGGAGGGGTCAGATCCCAATCCGGTGTCTTTGCAACTTTCGATGAGACTGCCTTTGGTCCCTGCTACAGAATGTGGGCCGACAAGGTAAATGCAGAAGGCGGCATCTATGTGGAGGAATACGGCAAGAAGCTGCCTGTTGAGCTGATTATCTATGACGATAAGTCGGATATGGCTACAATGACAAGACTGTATGAGAAGCTTATCCTGGAAGACAAAGTGGATTTCCTGCTTCCTCCGGTCAGCACCGCATTCCTTTACGCAACAGCTCCTATAGCCGATAAGCACGGCTACCTTCTGATTGGAGCGGAAGGCGGAAGCACCACCCTGCTCGATTCCATAGCTCAATACCCCGGTTTCTTCTCAGTACTTAACTTCTCGGTTACACAGGTACCCGCACTTGTGGATATCCTGGTTGAAAATGAGATAGAATCCGCATACATAGTCTATATAGAGGACTTGCACGGAACAGAGTACTCGGGAGCATCCAAGCCCGCCCTTGAAGAGGTGGGGATTGAAGTTCACGGCATGAAGGCCATTCCGCCCGATATTCAGGATATGACATCCATAATCAACGATGCCATTGATTCCGGAGCCGATGCTTTCCTGCTGTTTGCTTATCCCGACCAGAACTTCCTGGCAATGAATCAGGCAATGGCCATGGGATATAATCCGGATGTATTTCTCGTAGGTCCGGGAGGAAACTTTGAATTTATAAAGGGTGTATTCGGCGGAGCGGAAGCGGTAGAAGGTCTTATGAGCTGGGGCGGATGGAACGAAAAGAGCTCGGAAAAGGCCGCCCAGTTCGCAAAGGAATTCCTGGAATACAATAAAGACGATCCGAAGGTCTCAATTGACTGGTGGGGTCATCTTCCCTATTACACCGGCCTTGAAATGCTACAGCAGGCAATTGAAAAGGCAGGAACTCTCGACAATGCCAGGGTTATTGAGGTATTGAAGAGCGAGAAATTTGACACCGTTATGGGCGAGGTCTGGTTTGAAAATCAGCTGTTGGCAAGTGAATGCTATTTAGGCAACGTGGGACAGTGGCAAAACGGCATTTTTGAAGTCATTGATGTGGGCGAAAACAGAACTGCCGATCCCATAGTACCCAAACCGGCATGGCCAGCCGAATAATATATTTGATGACTGCATTTTGACATAGCGGTTGATTAAATGACATGCAGGCTGTCTAAGGGTTTCATTTCGCAAAAAACGACCTTTAGACAGCCTATTGTCTATCAGTTATTTATCTGCGGTATATAAGGCGCGTTATAAAACCGCTATTTCTCAGATATCCACAGACAGGAGACCAATATATGAGTAATAAAATTCTGCAAATTGTACTTGAAGGTCTTATCATGGGAGGCATCTATGCGCTGATCTCAATGGGATTAACTATGCAATACGGTGTAGCCCGTATATTAAATGTCTCCCATGGTGAGTTCATCATGGTGGGCGCCTTCATAACATGGATGCTTACAACCATGGCTGGTATAAGTCCCTTATTGGCACTGATTATTTGTATGCCCGTCACGTTCTTGATTGGATATATCCTACATAGAACACTCTACAAAAAGCTGAAGGATTTGACGCCCTCAGCGGGAGCCTATGAGGGAAACGCCATGCTGATATCCTTTGGGCTCATGTTTATAATTCAAAGCGTCGCCCAGAAAATCTGGGGTTCTTCTCCCCAGGGATACAAATATCTCACATTCTCTTTTAAAATCGGAAAGACAGCCATCGCCGTAAACCGGCTTTTTGTGCTGTTTGTTACTATTATCATAAGCGTAATTTTCTATTTCTTCTTAAACCGTACCCGAATGGGCAAGGCAATCAGAGCCTCCAGCCAGGATCCTGCGGCCGCCGGAATGATGGGAATAAAAATAAACAGGGTAATGGCTATTTGCTTTGGTATCGGTGCCATTTTGGCAGGCATCGCGGGCTCACTCCTCAGTATGATAAACAATATCAACACATCAATGGGAATGAACTACACGGTTATTGCTCTTATTGTCGTTGTTTTAGGCGGTCTGGGAAGCATCCCGGGCAGCTTGGTCGGCGGATTAATACTGGGTTTTGTCGGAAGCATAGTCAACCGAATAGACACCAGCTTATATATGGTTGTTTTCTATGTCTTGATAATGGTTTTGCTTCTGGTCAGACCTAAGGGATTACTGGGGAGGTAGAAAATGAATACAAATATATCAAGGGGCAGGCTTAACGCAAAAAAGATAGCGCCACCGGGTCTTTCCCTCCTGGCATTAATATTGCTCTCCCTGTTACCGATTTTTGTCACCGATTATACAATCATAAAAATCAACAGTATAATCTCTTTTGTAATCATAGCGGTAAGCTGGTCAATCTTTTCAGGTCCCACCGGCTATATTTCCCTTTCCACCGCCGCATTCTACGGCCTGGGAATGTATGCGTCGGCAATTCTGGGAAATCACTTGCCATTGCCGTTGGTAATGGTTATCAGCGGAATAGCCAGCTTCATCATTGCATTAATCATCGGTGTTATAACCCTGAGGCTGCGGGGAGTATATTTTACTATCTTTACCTTCGGACTTGTGGAGCTGCTGAGAAACCTGATACTATGGCTTGAAATCAAATTTTCGGGCACTCGCGGCCGCTTTGTCCCCTCCGTGGATTTCCAGCAGGTTTTCTACTGCATATTGGGCACTCTGGCAATAATCCTGCTCATATCATATTTAATTAAACGCTCCAGATTTGGCCTGGCTCTGATAGGCATCGGAGAAAGTGAGGACGCTGCCGCCCACATTGGAATTAACACCACTCTGGTAAAGGTTCTGGGATTTTCAATAAGCTCCTTTGCCGTTGGCGCGGTGGGCGCAGCAATGGCAACCCGTACCAACTATATCGACCCGGGTATAGCTTTTAACATGCTGATGTCCTTCATGCCTGTTCTGATGGCCATATTCGGGGGTATGAGCACCATTCCGGGTCCTATAATAGGGGCTGCCGTTTTCGCCTATCTGGAAGAACTCCTGATAACAAAAGTTCCTGAGTATTTTATGATAATTTTCGGAGCAATTATGATAATTGCAATTCTGTTTCTTCCCAACGGCTTAACCGGAATCGCCGGAAAGCTCTTTAAACGCAGAAAGGGGGCCGGAAAAAATGCCAATACTTAATGCCACCGGTGTAAGTAAGGCCTTTGGAGGTCTGAAAGCTGTATCTCAGGTTGATTTTCATGTGGCCGAAGGCGAGATACTCGGCCTGATCGGTCCAAATGGAGCGGGAAAATCCACCCTTTTCAATCTGATATCGGGAGCCATTCCCCTTGATTCCGGCACGATTATGTTTGACGGAGTAAAAATCAGCGGAAAGAAGCCCGATAAAATCTGCCGTCTTGGAATAGGGCGCACTTTTCAGACAGCCCAAAACTTTGCAGGCATGTCCCTGCGCCAAAATGTGCTCATGGGCGCTTTGTTCGGCAAAAAGGGCCAGTCCGCTACCCAAGCTGCAGCCGATGTGGATGAGATACTGGATTTTGTCGGCTTGACGGAGCTGTGCGATAAACAGGTATCCGATATTCCTCTGGCATATCAAAAGCGCCTGGAGGTGGCAAGAGCCCTCGCCACAAAGCCCAGGCTTCTGATGCTGGACGAAATGATGGCAGGCCTGAACCCCACGGAGGTTGCCGAGGCCATGGAGTTGGTTGAAAAAATACGCAACTCAGGCATAACGGTTATTATGATAGAGCATGTAATGAAGGCAATTATGAGCATATGTGACAGGATTATTGTTCTTCACCATGGTCAAAAAATAGCCGACGGAACCCCCCAGGAGGTATCAAGCATGGGCACGGTTATAGAGGTATACCTGGGCCAATAAATAAGCCCGGCATTAGCCGTATAGAAGCGAACAAAGGATTTATTTTACAGAATGGAAGGTTGCTATGCCAATACTTGAAATAGAGAATCTGAACTGTTTCTACGGAAATGTTCAGGTTTTATGGGATGTTTCTCTTAAGGTGGAAAAATCCGAAATCGTGGCTCTTCTGGGTGCCAACGGTGCGGGAAAGTCCACCCTGCTCAACACAATTGTGGGACTTGTCCCTCCAAAATCCGGCAGTATTCGTTTCATGGGAGAAGATATTGTAAATCTGTCCGGCAGCGAAATAATTGAAAGAGGCATTTCCTATCTTCCCGAGGGAGGCAGGCTGTTTCCCGATATGACTATCAGGGAAAACCTTGAATTGGGCGCATATCCGATGAAATATTGGAAAAGCAGAAAAGCCACACTGGATATGGTCTTTGATATGTTCCCCATTTTGAAGGAGCGGCAAAAGCAGCTGGCCAGAACTCTCAGCGGCGGCGAGAAGCAAATGCTGGCCATGGGACGGGGCCTGATGTCCAATCCCTCCCTTTGCCTGTTGGACGAACTGTCATACGGGCTTTCGCCCTTAATGGCATCGGAGGTTTTTGATATCGTAAAAAAGCTGCGCGAGCAGGGCATTACGGTGCTTTTAGTAGAGCAAAACGTCAGACAGACACTGGAAATTGCCGACAGGGCCTACGTTCTTGAAAACGGCCGTATATGCCTGGAGGGCGAGTGCTGTGAGCTCATAGAAAATGACTTTATAAAAACCGCATATATGGGCATGTGACAATATAAATCTTAATAAGTTAAAACCGGCTCTATAAATGGCTGCAGTCAGATTTATCACCTTTGCACAGATTTAAGCAAGTAATATTTATGCCTGCTGAACAATTCAAAAACGCAGCAACTGCAATACTTTGACGGCGTTTTTGAATTGTTCAGATGCAAGGTTTTTTGTTGTATTCAGCAAAAAACCTTGCACACAGGTAGTCAATCAATGCATCTGAAACGGGCAAAAAAGGTTTGTTTTGTCCGTCAAAAGGAGCAAATTTGCTCTTTTTGCAAATGCGTTTCGCAAAACGCATTTGTTCAGTGGACATCATTTATGGGAGCGATAGATATGGTAACTACACGGTCTTCCTCTATCCTTCAACCCCGGCCTCACATGCAGGAAACCGTTTCCCAGGTCTGCTGCGATGTGGCTGTTATCGGCGCGGGAATCGCCGGTTGTACTGCTGCCCAGTCGGCGGCTGAGGCAGGCGCTTCGGTTATATGCGTTGAAAAATTCGGCACATACACCGCCCACGGCGCAGACATTGCCGCCGTGGGAACCGGCATTCAATCAGCCGCCGGCATCAATATAGACGGCAGGCTTGCCTCCCGGCTCATTTACCAGTGGAGCCAGCAGCAGGCCAATTACCATCTGATTAAAACATTCGTCAACAAAAGCGGGCAGGTGCTGGACCACTATATCTCCATGGCCGCGGACTATGGGCTCCGAGTCATTCTTAACGATGAAATGACGGCGCGGCCCGACTGGGACATGCTGGAGGACAGGTTTAAGCAGTTTCGCAGTGCCCATAAATTCATTCGCACCAAAAACAGCACGATTAAAGACAGCAAGTGGAACGCCGCCTTCTTTGTGGAAATGGTCTTCAGATCGGCCCTGGAACACGGCGCGGAGTTTTGGTTCAATACGACGGCTGAGAGCCTCATTAGAGAAGGCGACTGCGTTACAGGTGTTATAGTTGCGGGCAGGGAGGGGCGCAGGCGCATAAACGTCCGCAAGGGCGTTATTCTGGCCACCGGCGGCATAACCGACAACAGGGAGATGATTGAGCGCTGGTGCCCCCTGGCGCTCAGAGCCGACAAATGCGACAATTTCCCCGTTGGCGGCAATATGGGGGACGGTATTATCATGGGACAGCAAATAGGCGCCGCGGTCTCCCGGTGCAATCCCGCCCCGGTAATTCACCCGGTGAATTTCTCGGCCATAGGACCGGGTATAAACACAAGCTGGTTGACCGTCAACAGGGACGGGCAGAGATTCTGCTGTGAGGTGGCATATGAGCCTATTATCACCAACGCCAGAATGAATGCCCCCGGCAATGTGGCCTTTGCCATATGGGATTCCGACTACAAAAAACACATATTGAAGCAGGAGCCTCAAAAGGCCCTTCAGTTTATGGACGGTCTTGAGGCTGCGGTTGAAAGGGAGGTCGCCAAAGGTGACTACTACAAAGGCGAAACCCTCAGGGAACTGGCTGAAATCATCGGCGTCCCCCCCGACGCCCTTCAAAAGACCGTAGAACGCTATAACAAATGGTGTGATATGGGCTTTGACGAGGACTTCGGCGTGCCCGGGCGTTTTCTCAGCCCAGTCAGAAAAGGCCCTTTCTATGCTTCAAAGGTTACAGCCTGGCTGTTAACCCTGGCTCACGGCCTTCATGTAGACCACAATTCCCAGGTCTGTGATGAACATGATAAGCCTATCGGAGGCCTGTATGCCATAGGCAACGTTCAGGGTGATTTTTTCGCAAATTCCTACCCTGTAACACTGCCCGGTGCAAATCACGGAAGGTGCGTGACCTTCGGGCGTCTTGTGGGCCGCGCCCTGGCCCTGGACACCGATATAAACGGATACCAACCGTGAGCCCAGGCTTTCAGATACAGCCGCATAGATATAAAAAGGCCGGAACTCCATATGCGGATTTCCGGCTCGTTTTATTCAGTTTGCATTTATGGCCTGTTTCTTTTGCTCTGCAGCCAGTATCTTTTGGTGCCCCCTCTTTGCGTCCCTGACCTGCAGTATGCACTGGGCGGTCACCGCTGAGATTATGACTATACCTCCGATTAATGAAAGCATGCCTGGCCTCTCCCCGTCAAATATCAAAACCCATACAGGATTGAGCAGCGGCTCAACTGCCGCTATCAGGCACAGGGCCAGGGGCGGACAGTTTACGGAGGCAAGGCCAAACAGAATATAAGGTATCCCGATTTGAACGACTCCCAGAATTATGATGGAGACCGCCGACAGTGGCGTAACAGTACAATCGGTTAAAAAGAAAAAAGGCATTCCGATCAGGGCGGTCAGAAGTTGGCCGAAAAAGATGCCGCTCATTTTTTCTCTTTCATTGGTTTTTCCCACCGATATGTACATACCCGCCATGAAAACGCCGGCCATCACCGCCACTATATTTCCAAAAATATGGCCGTCATTTATGTTGCTCAAAAAGGACAACAGGACCCCTCCTATTGTGAATATGACGGTTATAATATCGGAAATCTTGAATTTCTGCCTGAATATCAGGACTGAAAAAATGACAATGAAAATCGGCGCGGTAAACTGCAGCACGATGGCGTTTGCCGCCGTAGTCAGCTTGTTTGCCGAGACAAAGCATAGAAATGTGGCCGAAAGAAAAAACATGCTCAGCAGTACGTTTTTTGAAATTATCAGTTTTTGTTTCGTGATGAGCATATATCCGGCTACGGTTATCGCCGCGAAAAGACCTCTGAACCCGGCAATGGCGAAAGGATTCCAGTCTATTAGCTTGATAAATATGCCGGCAATGCTCCACAGGACGGAACACACCAGCATTTGGGTTATTGCAACTGTTTGTTTTTTTACCGACAGCAAATTATTATCTCCTTAATCAATAAGCTCAAAATTATCAAAATCTGATATAATACAGACATTGATTATAGCATGGGAGCAACGGAAATGCCATATTAAAGCATAAAGTTGAAAGGAGAGTTATGATTGCAGATAAAATATTCATTTTTGTGTGAAGCCGCGAATATCACCCGAACAGGCAATTTGAACGTATTGGGTATTTTTGATAATATTAACACCAGGCAGTTTCCATGTGTTCATCCCCACTGTGTATATATCGCACGAATAGCATTTCACAGAAGCGAGGTGGGCAGGCATCCTTTCAGAATAACCTTTATAGATGACGATGGAAACCAGGTTATCCCGCCCCTTTGCGGAGAGATATCGGCCTCTGTAAACAATATGACCGCAAATATAATGATGAATATATTCAATATAAAGTTTCCGCACCCGGGAGAATACCACATAGATTTGACAATTAATAATCAGCACATCTGCACCGATACTATTCACCTAGTACAAAAGCCGCCGAAATAATTGTATTTAAGCCTTTGACAGTACCGGCTCTATCTGCTTACCTTCATTTCGGATATCAGGCCGTATCCGTTTTCGGTAATGGATTCTTTAAAATCATCAGAGGTCATATACTTCACAAAGGCTTTAACCGGACCCTTGGGCTCGCCCTTGGTATACAAATGCTCACAGCCCCAAATCTTATATTCTCCGGTATAAACCTTTTCATACTTTGCCTCAACACCGTCGACTTTTATCGGCTTAAGCTTTGTGCAATAGGGCAAAGCAAGATAGCCGATAACTCCCTGTCCTTCCTCGATGGCTGTGTATACCTGGCTTGAGGTCTCGAGTATTTTAAAATTATCAAGAACGCCTATCTGTTCATCGGTCAAGGAAACCCCGCTGCCATATGTGTCAAATAAATAGCGGGAACCCGAACCGGCTTTGCGGCAGATTACGGATATGGGAACGCTTCCACCCTTCCACCCCTTGACCTGTTTCCAATCCGTTATGGTACCGGAATAAATACTTTTTAAGTCTGATGCGGATATATCCGTCAGGGTTGGCGGCCACATCCTTGCTGACAACAACCCCGATTGCCACGATAGCGACCTGGTTATCCGTAAGCCCCGTGCCGTCTATGCCTGCCTGCTCAGGTGATATATCTGACATTCCCACATTCACCGACCCCTCCCCCACCTCGGAAAGGCCTGCCAATGAATTGCTTCCGTTAATTGTGATGGCTCCCTTAAATTCACCGCTCTCCATAAATTTTCCCACTGCCATTGTGATCAGAGGTTGCAGAGCCGTTGAGCCCCCAACCGTAATTACTCCCGATTTTTCCCCTTCCTTTTCGGAGCCCTCTGACTCTCCCGAAAAAGAATCGGAATCTTCCCCGGAGTGAGAACTCTCCTGCGAATCCGAGGCTTCCGATGTGGCAGTTGCTTCCGTATCTTCAGACTCAGAGGAAGAACAGCCGCTCGTGAACGACAGGAAAACCAAAAGCACGAAAAATATGGAAATAGCTCTTTTCATCAGGTTTTACTCCTTTTAATCCATCAAGCTTATACCCTTTAGTGTATCCATTATTGCAAAAATGATGTTTTTATTCGGCTCTAACCAGTGCATATTATTGACAATCAAAACCCGCGGTGATATATATAAAAATAAAAGTATAAATGAAAGAGGTAGTTATTATGGTAAAGGTTGTGGCAAAAAACTTCGTCAAGGCTGACAGTATAGACGCCTTTCTCACTATCGCAAAAAAGCTGGTTGAACAGACAAACGAAAAGGATGCAGGTTGCATTCGCTATGAATTGTTTCAGGACACGGAAAACCCCCAAATTCTTACGGTCATAGAGGAATGGGAGAGCGGAGAAGCTCTGCAAAATCACATGTCCGCAAAGCACTTTACAGAGCTTATCCCCCAGCTCGCCGCCCTGTCTGAAAAGCCCGGCGAAATCAACATCTACAATAAGCTTTTTTAAAGACCTTTTCCCCGCTCCGCATTAAAGCATCGCTGAACGGAGGCTCTCAAAGAGAGCAGCCTCAAATTAAGCCGGTCATCTATGTGGGTCTGCCGGCAAAGACAAAATAACGGGAGGATGCAAAAATGGCTTTTTACAAGCAGCAATGCATACATTGCGGTCAGCTGATAGACAGCGATGCGCGGGTATGCAATAAATGCGGAAGTCCCAGTCCCTTTTATTATTCCTGCCCTACCTGCCTTCTCGAAATAAATATAGGGGACGCCGCTTGCTCCGGATGCGGACGGCCCCTGTACATAACCTGTCCCTTTTGCTCAGGCGTTACCTTTGTTCATGCTAATTGCGAAAAGTGCGGCAAAAGCCTGATGGTTCAGTGTCAGAACCACAGGTGCAACCAGCCGCAGTTTTTTGAAAACCAAAAATGCACCGCCTGCGGCAAAAAAATCCGCTCAACCCTCAGCAAATAGCAAAAGCTTTCCTGTTACCTCAGCGCGATTTAAAACTAAAAAACCATTCATGGCAGTTTATTTTAATTATTAATGGGGTGTTTTTATGCTTAAATCCTTCACAAGGAATTATGAGGATAATTCAACTGAGGCCGGATTTCAATTTACTTTTTATTGCGACATCTGCAATGACGGGTATAGAAGCAGCTTTATAGAATCCTCCACCTATAAGAAAAACAAGAGTATCCGCGGCCTGACTCGCGGTGCCGGTGTGCTGGGCAGTCTTCTCGGGGGAAGTCTCAGCAACATCGGCTATACGGTAGAGCGGGGAGGAAATATCCTTTCAGAAAGATTTGAAGACCGGAGCCCCGAGTGGCAGAAAGAACACGAAGCTGCGTTTGAGCGGGCCCAAAATGAGGTCAGACGCCATTTTCACAGATGCCATTCATGCCATCTGTGGGTATGTGATGCAGACTATAACGAGGACGAAGGGCTTTGCGTAGAGTGCGCACCTCGTCAGGAAATATATGTGGCCAAGGCCCGTGCAGAGGCAATGCGCCGCAATATTGACGAGAAAGCCCAGTCAGCAACCGTCTGGGACGACAGGATAGAAAGCAAAACAACGGTATGTCCGACCTGCGGGAAGCCTGCCGGTATAGGGAAATTCTGTAATAACTGCGGCGCTTCCCTGGCGCTTAACCGGTGCGAAAACTGCGGGCAGGAAAACGCTCAGGGTGTTAAATTCTGCAACAATTGCGGCTCACCAATGACCAAAGCGCCTTCCAAATGTTCCAATTGCGGCTTTGAACTGGCCCCGGGCTCTAAATTTTGTAACGAGTGCGGCACAAAGGTCTGAGGTTTACATAATAGTTTAAACAATAAATATCACCGCCAAAGCATCCGGGGGCCAGAGCCTCTGGATGCTTTGGCAGAATGGACGAGGCTATGATTAAACATAAAAAATGGCTGAAGTTAACAATACTTTTAATAGCGCTTTTTCAAATGCCTTCCCTGGCTATCTCACCGTCAATCTCTCTGATTTTGGACCGGTTTCCCGGGCAAAGCCTTATCACGGTCCAGACAGTTCTGCAGTTACCCAATCTTATATCACCCTTCATAGCTCTTCTTTCAGCCTTCCTTACTACACTGCTGAAGGATAAAAGCTCAAAAAAGCGGGATATTATAATCGGTCTTTCACTGCTGATAGCCACCTCTGTGGGAGTCTCGTTTTTTCACTCCCAGTTTTGGACCTTGTACATATGGGGCGTGTTGATGGGTATTTCCATTGGACTGTTTCTGCCCTCGGCCACCGGTCTCATTGTGGACCTCTTTGATGCGGATGAGCGCCGGATAATATCCGGTCATCAGACCTCCTTTATTAACGGAGGCGGGATACTCATGAGCATACTCGGAGGGCTGTTGGGGACAACAGTCTGGTACGGCGGATATCTTGTCTTCTTCCTGGTGATACCTGTCATTATTATGTGTGCTCTCTTTCTCCCGGGTACAGCAGAGCAGCATGCCTCTTCACGCTATGATAAAACTTCTGATAATAAAGGAAAATTTGATATAAACATCCTGTATTATGCAGCGATTATATTCGTTTTCATGTCCATTTCCACCGTTTCCGGCTCCAATTTGTCGGTTTATGTGCAGGACCAGCTAAAGCTGGGAGACTCGGCCACTACAGGAATTCTTACCGCTGTCAGCATGTGCGGCGGCACGATTAGCGGCTTATTCTTCGGAAAGCTCTCAAAAAAGCTCAAGGATTTCGTTCTGCCCTTTGCCTTTTTTGTACTGTTCCTGGGATACCTGATAAATTCACAGGCTAACAGCGTTTTCGTTATCGCGGTCGGCGCCTTTCTCCTTGGAAGCACAATGAGCATGGTAATGCCCCAGTGTATATATTCAATATCCCTGTATGTAAACGAGCGCTCCTCCTCCCTTGCCTCCTCCCTCGGCATGAGTGTTGCCCCAAGCCTGGGCGGATTTGTTTCGCCCGGAATTTATACATCAATAACACAATGGCTCTCGGGGGATTCAGTCAGCTTCAGATACCTGTTCACGGGATTTGTGGCCCTCTTTTTCGGGGTGCTCATCCTGATATTTACGGTTATTCGCAAAAAAAGAGGCCTGGAATCCTAATCAGGAAACTCATGGAATACTCACATTTTACAGTGTGAACAGTATAATAAATACGGACAGTTATACTCTGCCCGGTCATATATGGCTATATAAGTATTTTTGCCCAATTGGAAAATATTACGCAGATTTATAAAAAATGTATAGTGTACAATGATATGGTCTAAAAAAAGAAGAAGCTGACCCCTAACTGTGGTAAAATGGTAAGTGCTAACAAACCAATCACAGAAAGGGATAGCTTCTATGAAAAGAATAGCACAAA
>JAAYOP010000153.1 GCA_012520295.1 Clostridiales bacterium
TGCTTTCTTTGATATACCTTTCTTCAAATGCCACGTCGTTTGCCTCCAGCCACTTTTTAGCCTTCCGACAGGTAGTACATTTGGGGTAACACACAAAAATCATGATGGTCCTCCGTTCTGTCAATTTGTTCCACATACAGGTAAATCCTTTTTCTTCTCATATTATACTTAAATTAAGGATTTTGACTATGGCTTTACGTTTATAAACTGCGGTTTTTATTGAAAGGCATATTGATTTTTACTATAATGAGAATATATTTGTTCATCTTCCGGAGGGTTTGAAATGACTTGTAACAACAAAAACAAATGTACCTGTACATATACCTCATGTCCTCGGCACGGCAAATGCTGTGAATGCGTCGCATATCACCGCAGAAGCGGGGAAGTGCCGGGTTGCTTCTTTTCCGAAGCCGGCGAAAGAACTTACGACAGGTCAATCAGAAACCTCTACAAGGATTATACGAAGAAGGGCTAATGTGTTTGCTGGCAAAACCGTAAAGGAATTCCCCACTTTTGCAACAACAGCTTCTCCGCTCCTGCATGCTTTTTACTCATAAAAATGCGATTGATACCCGCTTTGTATCTGGCTGTAATATCAGTATAAATATTGCTTCCTTATAATAGAAGGAGAACTACATATGAACAAATTCATCATTGATGCCAAAGGGGTATAACGCCTTTTCCTCATGTATGGTAAGAATGCGTAGGAAGCTGCCATGCGGCCATGGGGCTCAGGGAGGACTGTAGGAATCAGCTTAAAAAGTGTCATGATGAGCTGGGGTTTAAATCTGTAAGATTTTACGGTTTATTTGACGATTGTATGTGTATCCAGAGCAAAATCATAATATATGGGTTTTGCTGTGTGACCGGATAATATTATTGCTTCAAGCCCGGTTTCCTCACGGATTTTCCGAAGAGCCGTTTGCTCTTCGGGTTCATTTTCTTTCACATGACCTTTTGGAAATCCATAACAAGCTTCTGTGGTTTGACAATTACATATAAAATCCCATCATTTTTGCGGGTAAATACCACCGCATCACAGGAAATTTCATATTTCATTTAATTTAATATCCAAATATCAATTTGACTACTGCTACCCCGGTATCAATGTCATGCACTCCCATAGCTCAGTCCATCCTGAACCTAAACACAACCGGACCGGGAATCATGTTGTTTTCCCTGTCGGTCAAGCGGAACAGGAACAGCCTCATTGTGCCCCGCACTTCCCTGTCATAAGTGATTGTTAGGGATTTACAGTCGGGCTCCCAGGAGGTGGTCCAGGATATGGCCCTGTCAAATCCTATGCCCAGCTCGTTTTTGTTCACGGGAGCGCTGAAGCGCAGCTTCACAAATCCGCCTCCGTATTTCCCCAGGGTTATATCAATATCAAAAGCCGACTGTGTGAGTATATAATCGGGCCGCTTGCCACTGTCCTCTTCATTTGCCGGATAGAGGGGCCAATTGGGTATGGGGCCGTTTTTCAGGCAGGAGGAGTTCCATGTGGGCCGCTCCCCCTGGGTGGACCGGGCCCGGCCTTCAAGGGCTCCGCCGGCAAACATATTCGGCTGCCGTATGCCCTCAAGCTCCAGCGTCAGCTCAAAAACACAGCCGGGAAGAGCATCCAGCGCGATGTTTTTCAGATTAAATAAAAACGGGCCTTCGGGTATGTGCTGCTGCTTCAGGGAAACTCCATAGGCCTCCAGGTAGACCGGAGCGAAACCATCGATAAAGCCTGTTTCAAGCTGCGTTGACTCATTGGACGTGATTACACGGGCCTCTATCGCCTGCCTGTTTACAAGCTTGCTTGCAAAGCCCACGCTCATCCCGTCGGGACTGGTGCTGGTAAGGTTCAGGCCGTGGCGGAGGGCATCGGACAGGGTATAGCCCTGAAAATATACGGTTTTGTTATCCCGCTCTTTACCGGCCGTTTCAAGCTTGTAGCGTCCGGCCTTTGCAATCTCGGGAGATAGCCCAAAAACCACAGTCCCATCGGAAACCTCCCCGCTCAGCAGGAAACCGTCCGGAAGCGTCAGGCAGACACGGGGCGCGTCGGTATGGACCACAATATCCCGGTCAAAGCCCTCGGTGAGAAGCTCCGTCTCGCACCACAGGGTATATTTCCCTGGCCTGGACCAGCGAAGGTATGAGCTGTCTATGTCGTATGGAACCGCGTTCATAGCCGCGATTGAAGAATAGTTTTTTTCCGGATATATAACTCCGTTGCCGTCCAGCGCGCCGGTTTTTCCCGGCTTTTTCAGTGAGTCAAACTGCCTTACCCGCAGCGCATCTGAGCGCCCGAACTCTCTGTCCATAACGGCTATCAGAAAGGGTAAATCCCTGTCCTGGTTGGCATGGGCCCCATCTCTGACAATCAGGGCCAGGTTGTCCTGGGCGCCCAGAAACTCATATACCTCCCGGACAGCCTCCATGGTCAGGGCTGTGGACACGGAATTGACCCACTCAAAGTTTTCGCCTGTGAAGGCAAGGAGGGGCCTGGGGGCTACCAGGGCGGCTACTTCATGCATGTCAAAGGGATAGCGCTCCGTCTTGTCGGGCAGAAAATCCCTCGCCTTTGAGCTGAGCCAATGACTGCTGCCAATGGTATTGACAGGCTTTTCGTTGCGGGAAAATATACGGTTTACCTCACAGTGCACATTAAACGTGTTATATCCCAGCAGCTGACCTTCGTTTACGAAACGAAACCCGGTCAGGCCCGCCGCGCCGGAATCACAGGGTGCGGCCACCGCCACCCGCTCATCAAAGGCCGCCGCCAGAAGAGCCGCCTTGCCGTTTCGGGACACGCCGGTCACGGCGGTTTTATACCCGTCAATATTCCAGGAGGGGTCGTTTAAAATACCATCAATAATGCGGCTCACTCCCCAGGCCCAGCCCATCAGAGCGCCTGAATCGTATTCGTATTCACCTGCTTTTTTGGGATAGAGCGTCGTATAGGCACCTGTGTTCTTTCCATCGTCACTGTAGACGGAGCCGGTGTTCATGGATATGTATGCGTAACCATTTTCTTTTAGGGTCTTAATCTGTTCTGCCGGAAGCCCGCCGATTACGATGACTGCGGGGTAAGGCCCATCCAACTCAGTATCCACGCCCTTTTCCGGCACCTCCAATGCGTCAAGCTTTATCTCGGCCGTCTTATCACCCAGGGTGACAGCTACAAAGCTGTCTATACGAGTGTGCGCAGGAATGGTAATGAGCAGCTCTTCATTTTCACTCCAGCTGCCCCATTGATCATCCCGATAGTCCGGCACAGGGCGGAGGGAAAAGTCGGAGAACTCCCAACGAAAAGCCCCTTCAGGGAGATTGACCGTAAATGAGCCGGGTTCCATTACCTTCTGTCTGTCGATTATGACGGTCTCAGGGACCTGCACCTCCCGGCTTCCCAGCCTTGAGGCTTCCCGGGATGTGAGCTGCTTATATCCAAAATAGTAATACTGGGCAAGGTCGGCAATCTCCCGGCGGCGCGCCTCCCAGTCTTCTTTCGTTACCACCCGTCCGCCCGTTCCCAGTCTCGGATCAAAAAACTCAAAAGGGTCCGGAAGCGCGGGATTGGGAGCAATCTCTGTTACATTCTCAGGAAAGCAGCTGCGGGGCGCTTTTTTATTGGACTGATTTAAGTTCAACAGCTTCATAAGCCGGCACGACCTTTCTTAGTTTTTTTGCGAATATCGACGCATATGCGCTCTGCGACTACTCTAGCAGTTTATATGTTGAATTTCAAGACAGCCAAGGAAAATAAGTCCATTATTTCCACCTTCTTTTTGTCCCGAAAAGCTCCTGGATATAGCCTGCGACCGAAGCCGGAGACATTATCATCTGGTAAATCAGGACATACATTATAAAACCCGAGTAGTTTTTTCTCACCCTTAGATTAAGAGCCCTAAATACGCGTTTCTGATATAAATACAGAGACCAAAAGCAAATCAGGATCAGCGGCAGCACCAGCAGCGTCATCAGCCCCACAATCCAATATATCCCAAAAAAGGCCAGCACAAGCCCCGGCAGCCAAAAGAAGGTATAGCATATATCCAGATATGGCATCAGGAGATTAACTCCCGTTAAATATCTGGTATACAGCATGGGCTGCTTCCAGGGCTTATATTTCCTCAGAGCCTCAATCATTCCCCTTGCCCACCGGGAGCGCTGGCGCGACAATGCCCCGAGGGACTCAGGAACCTCGGTAAAAGCAACGGACAGGGGCTCAAAATATACCCTTGCCCCCCTGTTCAGCATACCCCAGGTCAAAAGTATATCTTCCCCGATGGCGTCCGGCCACCCGCCTGCGGCCAGCAGCGCCTCTCTTTTATACAGGCTGAAAGCGCCCTGGGCAACAAGTGTGCCCTGGTAGAGTCCCTGCAGCCTTTTTATGGAGGCTATGCCGAGAAAGTAGTCCCATTCCTGCATGCGGGTGAGGAGGTTTTTTCTGCTGTTGCGCACCAAAACCGAGCCGGCAACCGCGCATACATTCTCCGGAGAGCTCACATACCTGGCCGCAAGATATCTCACGGCCGATTTATGCAGTATGGTGTCGGCATCAAGAGTGATAACAAGCTCTGTATTTGTCTCATTCAGCCCCCTGTTAAGGGCATTGAATTTCCCCGGATTATCCTCTCTCAGAACCTCAACATCCATACCGTACTCCTGACCGGCAAGGCGGGCAGTCACGGCGGTCCGGTCGGCGGACCCATTGTCTATGACCAGAACTCTTATATTTCCCGAATAGTCCTGCTCTTTGAGATATTTTATTGTGTTCCCGATAGTTTTTTCTTCGTTTCTGGCAGCTATAAGCACCGTTATATCCATCGAAGGATTGTTGTTTTTAAGGGGCGGCTGCCTGTCCCACAAAAGACTTACAACCATGAAAAAATTTATATAGCCAGGAATATAGGCAATCCCGGTTATGGCGAATAGTGCCAGGGGAAAGGATATTATGTGGGCTGTCTCATAAAGCCACGGCAGGGATACCCAAATCGAAAAGCCCGTCCAGAGAGCGGCACATATGCTGCTGACCACATACTTGACTGCCACTGGTGTGTAACGCTTATTTTTCTCCTTTTTCAAAAGCGGCTTTTTTGTATCCCTGTTTTTCATATGCCTTCCATTCACATTGACCTTGTTTTTCTATAGTCTGTGAAATGCAAAGGTATAAAAAAGCCGGTAAATAATGTCCACTGAAAAAGAGCGGTTTTCCTCTTGTTGGCGGTCAAAGCAAACCTGTTCTTCCGGTTTCAGACACATTGATTGACTGCCAGAATGGATTTGCGGACACACGCCCCAGAAACCATTGCGCTGCAAACAGGCAGTAATTACAGCTTTTATTTGTAATATAAGGCATTATGCATATTGCTGATAGATTTTTATTGACTTCACCGGGTCCATAACGTATAGTAATTACAGAAAAACAGCCTTGTGGGCAAAGCCTGATACTCTTTAAATACTTAAATACTCTGGAGACATCGGTATAAAAGGAGATTTTTATATGTATAATCAAGTCGTATCATGTAAAAGCAGAACAGTGGCACTCCTTCTATGTTTGTTCCTCGGTGCGCTGGGCATACATAGGTTTTATGTGGGGAAGACAGGCACAGGAATTATCTGGCTCCTGACAGGAGGCGTATTCGGCATAGGATACCTTGTTGATTTGATCATGATTATATGCGGCTCCTTCACAGACAAAAGCAGGGCCTTTGTCAAGATGTGGGACAATTGAAGCATATTCCCTCACTCGTCCCTGAGTTATTATCAATTTAAGCCCTGAGGCTCATCCGGCTTCAGGGCTTTTCTTATTTTTTTTCAATATAGCGGTGGTTAGATTTGATAAGACCTTTTATCATACACTAATTAATTACTTTCGAAATTCTGCCGGTGCGCTCATGGAAATTCTGTCAAAGGGGAAATTGTAGTTTTTTGTATAGTGTACAATGATATGGTCTAAAAAAAGAAGAAGCTGACCCCTAACTGTGGTAAAATGGTAAGTGCTAACAAACCAATCACAGAAAGGGATAGCTTCTATGAAAAGAATAGCACAA
>JAAYOP010000017.1 GCA_012520295.1 Clostridiales bacterium
CTTTTTGTGCTATTCTTTTCATAGAAGCTATCCCTTTCTGTGATTGGTTTGTTAGCACTTACCATTTTACCACAGTTAGGGGTCAGCTTCTTCTTTTTTTAGACCATATCATTGTACACTATACAGGCTGTCAATCAATTGCATAATGAAAAAGCATATGTTCAGCGGACATTGACACAGTCAAACCAAGGGGCTGTCTCACCAGGAACGAGAAGTTTAGGTTGAGACAGCCTCACTTATTTATTCAAACAATATAAGGCAGACTTTAAAAGCTTGCCTTATGTTGCTTAATTTTGCTTATTAAAGCAAAAAGGATACATCTGGTTTACATATCATACGGGAGTGTATATCGACTGGTAATATCAATGGATATCGGAGAAAAGATTCTGGTAGATGATACGGTGAGATTACTGAACACAACATGTAGGTGATGGAATAAATAAAACTATATGAAGCGTACTCCCGTCTAGGGGAGAAACGATTATTTGCCGAAGGATCTGTATAAACCATGATCTGCGGAAGCATTAACCGTATATATCCGTCACGAGCTTCGAAACGGAGATGGGCTGTAGGGGCGTTCCCGTTATTCGCTATCCTGACGATATCGTGGTATTGGCCAGAGGTGAGAGGATGGGAAAGATCAAAGAAATGACCTCCCGCAGTTAGGGCAGAAACGTCCAAAGGGTACGCACGGTAGTTTGGCAGGAGGTCACCCATTAGTAGGGTGACCTCCTGCCTTATTAAGGAGTTGACCAAAGAGATAAATTATTATGAAGATAATTCCACCTTACATGGATCATACATTGCCATGTTTCCAGCGTCGTCCTGCACGACCACATAATAGTAGTATATACCTTCAGACAGGTTTGAATGGTCATAATAAGTCATATTTCGACCCTTATTCAGAACAGGTGTATCAGAAGATAAAAGCTGTTCCAGGGAGTCGTATTTTTCCGGTGAGGAATAAATTAGATACATGAGCGGGCCGGTCGTTACCTCGTCATACGCCAGTACCGGCCAGTTTATTCTAATCATATACTCATCTGTTTCTTCATTGTAACTCAGAATATTCCATGATGTTTCGGGATTTGTAATGACGGGGGGCACAGTATCTTTGAGTATAAAATGTTTCGTCTGGTATTTAGCCTTGTTTCCCGCTTCGTCTACAACAATAACATAGAAATAATAGGATACCTCGTAGTAAACTTCATGTTCTAATCCCTCCGCCACATAGGGGTAGTATACCATGCCGTCTTTTGAGAGGGAGTGCGCCTTGTTTTCGATATCTGCTATGCTCTCATATTCAGTGGTTGACCAATACAGAGCGTATTTTAGATTCTTCTGGCTGGTATATGTATCCTGCGCATAGCCCCAGGTTATTTTCAGTTTTCTCTCATTTTGAGGATCGGGCTCTATATTAATTGTTGATGCTGATACATTGGGAGGAGTATCGTCTGTAATTACGAGGATCGGAGCATAGCAATTTTTTAAACCTGCTTTGTCCCTGACAATTACATTGAAGTAGTATTTGGTTTCCGTTTTCAGACCGTTTACTGTCATTGAGGTTATATTTCTTGTAAATTCGCTGTTCCATATGGCCCTGCTCTCAATTTCAGAAACCTCATCGAAATCAGTTGGGTCGCCCTCCGCAGGCATGTAATATAGCGAATATGACAGCTCTGATACCGCGCTGCCTATTCTTCCGCCGGTTAAGTCGTTTGCGGGAAGCCAGCTTATAGAAGCGGAGGTTTGTGACCATGCCGTTAATCTTAAGGTTCTGTCAGGGATATCAGGTGGAGTTGTGTCCTCGCCCAGTGTCAGCTTCAGCATATTATAGCAGCTCATATTTCCTGCTTCATCTTCCACAATAACATTTATATAGTTTTCGCCGGTGGAATCCTTGGGCTGAATAAAGTCAAAGAACAGGCGTCCTTCCGTTGGAGAGAGCAGTCTTTTACCGTTCTTTAATATCTGAGAAACTGTAAGGATATTGTCGGTATCGGAGTAATAAACCGAATATTTTAGAGCTGCGCTTTCAGTAACATTGTCACTGGCGGCGTTCCAAATCAGTCTTGCACTGTCTATTGATGTGGAAAACACCTTTATATCTGCATCCTTAGGTGGGGCGGGTTCCACCGTATCCTTTACGGGAATGACGGAAACAGGGGTATAGCATGTCTTATTTCCAGCCTCGTCCTGCACCACAACATTGAAATAGTATAGGTTCAGCTCTTTTAGGCCTTTGGCCGTATATGTATCCCTGTTAGCAGTTGATTTCATAATAACCTTGCCGTTATTTTCGCAGTCTCGGACAGTGCCTATATTATTGGTCTCCGAAATGTAGACCGTATATTTCAGATTTGCCTGTTCGGTAAGGTTGTCCGTAGCTTTTGTCCAGCTGAGGGTTACCTGATTACCCTTCAGGCCGGATGTTTTTATTATGGAGCTTTCGGGATAAGGAGGTATGTTGTCCCTTTCCAGAGAAACCATCTGATAACAGGCTTTATTTCCGGCCTCGTCTTGAACGACCACATTGAAATAATACGACTGGGACTGTTTAATTTTCGTTACGGTATACGAATTCGCGTCGGCCTTTGACCTCATGATTACTTTGCCGTTTTTCTCACATTCCTCCACTGTGCGTATATTATTGGTTTCTGATTGATATAGCGTATATAAAAGCATGGATTGGTTGGTAACATTATCTGTTGCTCTTTCCCAGTCTAATCTGACCTCGTCTGATTTTATGTAGGTTTTTGAGATATAGGGGCTTGTCGGTACAGGGGGATCAATGTCCTTTCCGACCTTTAGCGTGAAGGGAGCATAGCAGCTTTTATTGTCGGCTTCATCCTTAACGATTACATTAAAGTAATATACCTGCCCTGGCTTAAGTCCGGATACTGTCGCACTGAGTTTGCCGGAAAAATAGTTTGTTAGCATAGTCCCGTTTGTCTCTATATATGAGACTGAAGACATATAAGGAGAGGTGGAGTAAAAAAGGGCGTATCGGAGCTTCTTATCAGTGCTTATATTATCGGAGGCCGATTTCCAGGAAAATGTTGCCCCGTCAGTTGTAAGATTGGCAGCAGTAAGTGAGGCATGTATAACAGTAGGTGAAATATTATCTTCCACGGCTCTGATGGTCTGGTTTCTGTTGCTGTTGTTTTTATAGGTTTCACCGGACATAAAAATCGTTGTTCCGGACGGCAGAACAGCAGACTTGGGCTGGCGCTCAAAGGTTGAACCGTTGGCGGCCGTTGCGATATGCGTATTGGATATTATGCCTTCACCCAACATTTGAAACAGAAAGTTCACCCTGGCTGTTCCTATGCTTGTGTTTATATCAGCTTTCAATGTTATTCCGGGTGCATTTACAAACAGATTATTTAATGTAGCGTTTTTCAACTCTACTGTTTTATTCGCATCGCTTAAATACATGTTTCCCAGGGGGCCTTCGTAAGCAATGGGAGAAGATATCTTTTTTGAATGAAGGTTGGCAATAAAGGCAGGGGGTGAGGCAGTATATTTAAAAGCCTTATCTTCCGCTTTCTCGTGATAGACGTTTTCAAGCCGTGTATTGCCCTGCAGCTTTAAGTTTGAGCCACCGAGCACGTATACATTTCCCTTTACCGTTACATCAGTGAGTGTCACAGTACCGCTTCCCACCGCATCGGTTATAAACAAATCGCCGGTTATTACAACTTGTCTGAGCTCAACGCCGGAAGTATTTATAATTACATTACCGAGGGTGGAAACACTGTAGGAACCGGCTTTACCATAATAGCCGTTAACAATATTATCCATTATTTGGATAACCTCTGCTCGGGTTATATTCTTTTTGGGGTCAAATCTGCCGTTTGGGCGTCCTTTCATATATCCTTTGTTGCCCATAGAGGAAACCATACCGTATGCCCAATCTGAAACCGTGTGCATATCGCTGAAATAAGCACCTTGAGAGACACTTCCGTCCATTCGAATCATTCGACCGAACATTACCGCGGTCTCTTCACGGGAAATATAGTCCATAGGTCTCATATATCCATTGCTTCCAAGCATTATTCCGGCTTTATTCAGCCTCAGGATGGCTGACCTTTGCTCGGTAGTTAATCCATCCAAATCCTTAAAGTAGGCCGAAGAATCTTCTTTGAAGCCCATTACGCGACTTATTATCAAAGCAAGGTCAACCCGCCTTATGTATTCATCAGGAAAAAACTGATTATTGCTGTCGCCTTGAATTATACCGTGATTACTCCATGTATCTATTATATCGGAAGCCCAATGGGTGGCGGTGTCCTGGAAAAACACTGCATTTACCGGCACCCGGGCATAAAGAACGGCAAATAGTGAAACAACCATTATAATGGAGATGATTCGTTTTTTCATTTCAATTTTCCTCCTGGAAGATACACAATCATTGACCTGACCATAAAAATACAGAGCTTATATACCTGATATAAGTATATATTATAGAGAATGAAAAAGAAAATACCTTTCATTATTTTATCGGAACATTTTGACTAAAAAACAGTGATTTTAAATGATTTCATATTATTTTCGGAAATTTATTTATAAATATCAAATGAGAAGAGGCCGATTACGGTAACCGGCCTCCAATACGGACAAACCCGCATATGCAGAATTTGTTATTTTTATTCCTTAAGCAGCTCCAGCAGTATTTTTCTCGCTTCTTCCGCATCCGCCCGTCCCCTGGACTGACGCATCACATTGCCTATAAGAGCCTGCAGCGCTTTTTTCTTACCTTTTTTATAGTCCTCCACGGCGCCGGGATTTGTATATACGGCGCTTTTGCAAAGCTCATCCAGGTCAATTACTTCATCTGTCGATATGCCTTCGGCTTCCAATATGCTCTTTGGGGCCTTGCCCTCCTCCAGCATTTTTGTAAAAATATTCTTTGCCAGGTTGTGGTTTATCTTTTTTTCCTCCAGAAGCAAAACAAGGTCTCTTAAGAATTCCGGTGGTATGGGGGAAGCCCACTGCTCCCTCGCCACTTCTGTTGATATTTTACTGAACATTTGAGTCAAAATAAAGGAAGCGGCTACCGCGGGGTTTTTCAATCCTTCTGATGCTTTATCAAAAAAATCTGCAACTTTTTTATACTTGCATATAAGGGTGGCGTCAGCTTCAGGAAGCCTGTATTCCGAAACATAACGTTTTATACGTGCTTCCGGCAGCTCAGGTATACATTCGCGCAGCCTTTTTATATCTTCTTCGCTGAGAATTATGGCAGGTATATCAGGGTCAGGGAAGAACCGGTAATCATCAGCGTCTTCTTTTTCACGCATGTTTAAGGTTTTTCCTGAAACAGAATCAAAGCTTAGTGTTTCCTGAAATACAGGCTTGCCGGCTTCTAAAAGACCTGTCTGCCTGTCAAACTCATACTCAATTGCTGCCTGCACGAAGGAAAAAGAATTCAGATTTTTTATCTCCGCACGGGTCCCAAGTTGTGAGCTTCCTTCCTCCCGAACAGAGATGTTCACATCACAGCGCAGGGAGCCCTCCTGCATACGGCAGTCGGAAATGCCGATTGTCCTGAGAATACCCTGGAGCTTTTCAAGATATTCCACGACCTCCTCTGCGCTTCTGAAGTCCGGTTCGGTTACTATTTCAATCAACGGTACCCCAGCCCGGTTATAGTCAACCAATATCTTTCCGCCTTCGTGAATTAGCTTGCCGGCATCTTCTTCCAGTTGAATCCGGTTAATGTTAATCATTTTTCCGCCGGAGAGCTCCAAATGACCATTTATGCACAGTGGTATATCAAACTGTGAAACCTGAAACGCCTTCGGAAGGTCCGGATAGACATAGTGCTTTCTGTCCATCTTTGAATACCTGTTGATCTCACAGTTTAAAGCCAGTCCTGCCATAACGGTATATTCAACAGCCTGGCGATTCAAAAAGGGCAGAGCACCCGGCTGACCTGTACATACAGGACAACAATGGCTGTTGGGGTCTCCTCCGAATTGCGTGGAGCATGAACAAAATATCTTCGACTTTGTTGCCAGCTCCACATGTGTTTCAAGGCCTACTACCATTTCCCATTTCATATTTCATACCCCGTTTCCAGTCGCGACAGAAAAGCTCCGTCTGTTTCTCTCTCGAACATATATGCCGCATTTAGTATCTGGGCTTCGCAAAAGTGTTTGCCGATGAGTTGCATTCCTATGGGCATATTATCAACATCATAGCCACAGGGTAGCGAAATTGCCGGTAGACCGGTTAAATTCGCCATCGTAGTGTAAGAATCCCCATTGTTCTCAGAAGATAAATTGGTACCGGATTTAAAGGCAGTAAAAGGCGTGGTTGGCGAAAGGAAGACATCACAGTGATTGAAAATTTCTTCCTTAATCTGTTTAGCAATAATACTTCTTAAATTTTGAGCTTTTTTATAATAGACATCGTAAGGACCCGAACTCAAAATATAAGTACCCAAAAGCAGTCGCAGCTTTACCTCGCGGCCAAAATTCATACTCCTTGTCAGACTAATCATGTGGTCTATGTCATCATATTTATCGGCTGCCGGTCCAAATCGAATACCGTCATAACAACCCAGATTTGATGAGGCTTCAGAGAAAGACAGTATATAGTATACAGGCAAGACATATTTTTGAAGAGAAAAGCTTACGGGCACCAATTGAGCACCAAGCTTCCTGTATACATCAGCAGCTTCCCTAACCGCGCGGCTCACATCGTCACCGGCACTGCCAAGCATCTCGTCCGAAATTCCAATTCTCAGTCCACTCAAGCTTCTGCCCAGTTGGGGATGAGTCTTTTCAGATATGCCTTTGGAGGTCATGTCCCGTGTGTCACGCTCGCTTATCACGTCAAATACGATGGCAGCGTCTTCTGCACTGAAAGCAATAGGACCAATCTGCTCCATAGAAGAGGCATATGCAAAAAGTCCATATCTGGATACGGATCCATATGTGGGCTTTAGGCCAATTAATCCACAGAATGAAGCAGGCAGTCTGATGCTGCCCCCGGTATCGGAGCCAAGGGAATATGCCGCCATATTAGCCGCTACCGATGACGCTGAGCCACCAGAACTACCGCCAGCTACGCGGTTAGTGTCGTGGGGGTTTTTTGCTCCCCCGATTAAGGAAGTTTCACAGGTAGATCCCATGGAGAACTCATCCATATTGCATTTACCCAGAAGGGGGGCGTTTTGCTGCTTTAATAGCTGCCAGACGTGGGCATCATAAATAGGCTTGTATCCAGACAACATTCGGGATGCGCAGGTAGTTTCAATCCCCATTGTGGAAATATTGTCCTTAACAGCCATTGGTATTCCCTCCAATGGCCGAAGCTTTTCGCCTTTCGATATTTTTTTATCCACAGTATCGGCGGTCTGCAGCGCCTCTTCCTCCGTGATAGTAATAAGTGCGCGCAACCGGCCGTTTTGTTTCTCAATTCTTTCAAGATAAGACTCAGTTAACTCCCGGCAGCTTATTTGTTTTTTCTCTAGCATACCGCGCAGTTGCACTATTCTACTCATGCTTTTTCACCTCCACTGCAAAAAAGCCGTCTTCTCTATGTTTTGAATTGCCGGTAATAACCTCGGGAGATAAGGAAGATAATCTAGTGTCTTCGCGCAGGCTGTCAAGAGGGACAGCCGGTATAGTGGAGATATCTTCAGCTTCATTTTCAGTTAAAGTATTAAAAAGCTTTAAATATTCCCTCAGCTCGGCAGCCAGGCTGCCAATCTCCTCATCGGTTACATATAGCTTAACCAGGTGGGCTATTTCTTTGAGTTTCTCATTGGTTATCATATAATCACCCTTTCCATCGTACAGCTTATCTTAGTTTTATGTGTACTTCACGTAACTGCTGCTCTGTGACTGTACCAGGTGCTCCAGTCATGGGATCCTGAGCGTTTCCGTTCAGGGGGAAAGCAATCACCTCTCTGATACTGTCTTCACCTGATATCAGCATTAAAATGCGCTCAATTCCCGGTGCCATACCTGCATGAGGAGGCGCCCCATATTGAAATGCGGTATAGAGTGCTCCAAATTTCCGTTCAAGGTCCGCCTCGGAGTATCCGGCCAGCTCGAAGGCCTTTTTCATTATATCAGGTCTGTGATTTCGCACTGCCCCTGAGCTTATCTCAACGCCGTTACACACGATGTCATATTGGTATGCGGTTATTTTTAAAGGATCAAGGTTGTTTAGTGCATCCAGGCCGCCTTTGGGCATCGAAAACGGGTTATGGGTAAACTCCAGTCTGCCTGTTTCCTCGCTTATTTCGTACATGGGAAAATCAGTTATAAAGCAGAACTCAAAGCTTCCCTCGTCTATAAGGCCCAATACCTTGCCCAGTTGCGCTCGAATCTGCCCTGCCAGATTATTAACCAGCTTTTTTGAATCGGAAATAAAGAATAAGGTTTCCCCTTCTTTCATTCCAAGGGATTCAATAAGCAGCTTTTTCTTCTCCTCTGAAAGGAACTTTTCAATGGGGCCTTTAAAATTGCCCTCTGTTAAAGTAATGTAGCCCAGGCCCTTCATACCGATATCAAGGGCAAACTTCAGCATTTTTTCAAAGAAAGACCGTGGTCTGCCGGAGCAGTCGGCAACAATACCCCTCACCTGCTTGCCGCGAAAGGCAGGAAAATCCACGTCGGCGAATACTGGGGTGAGATCCGCTATTTCAAGAGGATTTCGCAAATCCGGCTTGTCTGTGCCGTATTTTAGCATGGCTTCACAGTAGGTTATGCGTTTGAAGGGTTTCCCAGAGACTTTCTTATCGGTGAATTTGCAAAATGTATTGTAAAGCACTTCTTCTGCCACAGCGAAAACATCCTCCTGATCAGCAAAGGACATTTCATAATCAAGCTGATAGAATTCACCCGGAGAGCGATCATGTCTGGCATCCTCGTCACGAAAACAGGGCGCTATCTGGTAATAGCGATCGAAGCCCGATACCATCAGAAGCTGCTTAAACTGCTGAGGTGCCTGAGGGAGCGCGTAAAACTTACCGGGATGGCGGCGGCTGGGCACAAGAAAATCCCTCGCTCCTTCAGGTGATGAGCAGGTCAAAATCGGAGTCTGTATCTCCACAAATCCCAGCCTCTCCATCTCAGAGCGCAGGAAATTGATAAGTCTGGAACGAAGCATTATATTATCGTGCATTTTTGGATTTCTTAAATCCAGGTATCGGTATTTAAGCCTGGTATCTTCCTTTGTACTGCGGGAATCATTGATTTCAAAAGGTAGCATGGCTTTGCATTTGCCCAGCAGCTCCAGCGACTCTACGTGCACTTCCACATAACCGGTTTCCAGCTTCGGGTTTACAGTGTCATCATCCCTTGCCACGACCTTGCCGGTGACAGCAATGGTGGATTCCCGGTTTACTCCCTCCAGCATGGCTTCATCATGTATAACCAGCTGGGTTATTCCATAGTGATCCCTTAAATCCAGAAATTTAACACCGCCGTGATCGCGGATGCTGGAGACCCATCCCGCCAGCTTAACCTGCAATCCGATGTTTTCCGGCCTTAGCTCATTACAAGTATGTGATCTCAACATAATTTATAACTCCTCATTAAAACAAAAGCCCCGAAAACCACTGTTAATGATTTTCGGGACGAGATATTTTTATATCCCGCGGTGCCACCCGCATTGGCAGATACTGCCCACTTTGAATATAAAGTTTTATAAAGCATTTAAAGCATTGGATTGTTGCCCTTCTTACTACTCTTCCGAAACGCGCTTACAGCCAGTGACGCGTAATCTCTGGCGGAATTTCCACAAAAGAAGGGGATCCAATGTTTTAAGGGATTATAGCATAGCTGTATATTAATGTCAACATAAAACTTAATAAAAACAAAATGTAAA
>JAAYOP010000018.1 GCA_012520295.1 Clostridiales bacterium
CCGCGCCGGTCACAGCATCCTTGTCCCTGACAAAATCGCCGACCATATACCCGATGGATTCCTCAAAGGAGAATATGACCTTGTATGAGCCGGTTTCTTCAAATTCCTTGATTTTTTCCGCTATGAACTTAAAGCCCGTAAAGGTATCGGTCATATATACCCCGTTTGCCTCGGCTACAGCTCTTGCCATTTCAGTTGATACTATGGTCTTTATCGCCGCGGCGTTTTCCGGCAGGGCGCTTTTCCTCTTTCTTGCCTCAATAATGTAGCTGAGGAGTAGCACTCCCAGCTGGTTACCCGTGATCATTTTGTAGTCCCCGCCTGACTTCGCCATCACAGCCAGCCTGTCGCTGTCCGGATCCGTTCCTATAATTATATCCGAATTCTGCTGACGGGCATATTTAATGGCAAGTTCAAAGCCCTCCGCATCCTCCGGATTCGGACTTCCTACCGTAGGGAAGCTGCCGTCCACCTGCATCTGCTCGGGAATGCAGAAAAGCTCCCGAACTCCCACCCGTCTCAATGCCTCGGGCACCAGCCTGTAGCCTGTTCCGTGAAACGGCGTATATGCGATTTTTAAATCTTCAAATCCCCTTGCCACATCCGCTGGGGCGATTGCCTGTTCCAGTACCTTTGACAGAAACCTCTCGTCTGTCTCCTCCCCCAGCACTTCCACAAGCCCCTGCTTTTCCGCCTCTTCAAGGGGCATATGCTTTGCTCCGCACAAAACATCAATCCCGGCCATGGCGGCTGCCACCTTCTCCGCATGCTCCGGAGGCAGCTGGGCGCCGTCCTCCCAATATACCTTATAGCCGTTATACTCCTTCGGATTATGGCTGGCGGTTATATTTATACCGGCTATAGCCCCATAGTGCCTGATGGCAAAGGAGAGCTCGGGCGTTGGGCGTAAATCCTCAAATATCCTGACAAATATGCCGTTTCCAGCCATGACCTCCGCCGCCTCCAGGGCAAATTCCCGGCTGTTTTTCCGGCAGTCATGGCAAATCACGACTCCTCTTTTTGCGGCTTCTCCGCCTCCTCTGAGAATTAGCTCCGCCAGGCCCTGAGTCGTCTGCTTTACCACATGGGTGTTCATGCGGTTTATCCCTGCTCCCATTATTCCGCGAAGGCCGGCGGTCCCAAACTCCAAGGGCCGAAAAAACCTGCTTTTTATCTCACTGTCATTCTCCTTTATTGCCGCCAGCTCTCGTCTTTCTTCATCAGTTATACAGTCACTGTCAAGCCACCTTATATACTCCTTGATATAGCTCACCATATATCCTCCATTCAGCGCGAAGATTAAGCATATGCAACCAAGGGCTCAGCGATGATACTAAAAGTATCTCCCGGACTGAGCCCATTAAATCTTGCTATGCTGGTATTTTACTTTTCATATAGTTAACAGATGCCTGCAGACAAGAGATGTAGCCGGTATCTCCTGTAAAGGAGTTTCTGTCAACAACGCTCCTTTGGCTCACTCCTCCACAGATTCCGGCTCAGTATTGAGCAGCTCTCTTGCCAGCTCCAGCATATTTTCAGGCACATATATATTCATTCCCGCGCCCGAATATCCCAGAAGAACCTTTGCGTTGTTTATTGAATTGGGATAATCTCTGATTGTAGGCACCGCAAAGGACTGCAAAAGACTTACAGTCATTTCATAATCTACCTGGTTTCCCTTCACAGTCATTAAAAGGGCCGGCTTCACCGGTTCCCCGTTGTCGTCCGTTGGCCATAAGCCTGTATCACAGGAGCCGTCGCATTCACCGTGCTCATGGTTGCAGGCGGAGCTGCAGGCAGAGCAGTCCCCGGAGCACTCCTCTTCCTGCTCCAAAGGGGCACCGCATTCCGGACACAGTTCCAGATTCTCGTCATAACTCTTATCGCATTTAAAACAATAGAGCATAAACCCATCCCTCCTACTTTGCGGCTTATGCCGCCTCGTCACAGCCGATAATCGGCTTTTTTGTGATTATTTAATGCCTGCTGAACAATTCAAAAGCGCAACAACAGCAATATATGTGCAAATCAATTCAGGCAGTCAATCAAATACATAGTGCGAAAGCATTTTTTCAGTGGACTTTATTTATGATATTTTGAGCCCTCCGCAATTTTAAAGCTCCTGTAAAGCTGCTCCAGCAGCATTACCCTGGCCAGGTGATGAGGGAAAGTCATTTTTGACATGGAGAGATTTACATCGGCTCTTGCCTTTATCCTGCCATGAAGGCCCCGTGAACCGCCGATAATAAAGCATATTCTGTTTTTCCCCTGAACGGCGCAAAGCTGTATAAACTTTGCCATCTGAATACTGTCAAGCTCTTTTCCTTCAATGCTCAGGGCTACCACGAGAGCCCCACGGGGAATCCGCCTTTCAATACCCTCGGCTTCCTTTAATAAAGCTGCATGAATTTCAGCCTGGGAAGGATTTTCAGGATGCCTGCTCTCAGGGATCTCCTCTATCTCCAGTCTGCAATAGCTGGTTAACCTTTTCCAATATTCAATAACTGCGTCGTTAAAATACAGTTCTTTAAGCTTTCCTACACATATGATTTTTATACTAAGCATTTCAAGCTCCGTTTATATGTTTTCCCCGGTTCAAATATCCAACAGTGGACTCATTTCGTTCGCGGGCGCTATATGCAGCTCCATATCCGATCCAGTTTTTATACCGGCCTCCAGCAGTTTGCCGGAAACGGTTGAAAACGCAAGCTCCGAGGTATTATTATCCCTGCTCAAGTGGGCAAGCATGATTTTTTTAGTCCCTCCTTCCACAAGTCTGGAGGCAAATTCGCCGCCTGCATCATTGGATAGATGGCCTCTTTTTCCGAGTATGCGGACCTTTGTCATATATGGATATGACCCGGCCTTTAGCATTTCTATATCGTGATTCGATTCAAGGACCACCGTGTCACAGCCCATGACGGCCTGCTCCACTTTGGGGGATACATGGCCCAAATCAGTCGTAAACGCCAGTTTGCGCCCTCCCGCCGACAGCGTGAAGCCAACGCTTTCGGCAGTATCATGGGGTGTTTCAAAACTGCAGATTTCCATATCGCCCACGCCGAACGTCCGCCCTGTTTCGAAAACTGATATATACCCATCGGGCAGCACACCTCTGCGGGCTATGGATCTTGCTGTACCGCCGCTGGCGAACATGGGAATTTTAAAATGTTTCATCAGCATAGGTAGCCCGCTGATATGGTCCGTGTGCTCGTGAGTTATCAATATTGATGTAATCTGTCCTGCCTCAAGTCCCAGCTTTTTCAGGTTGTTAACTATTCGGCGCATGGATATGCCCGCATCTATTAAAATGTATGTATTCTTGTGCCAAACAAGCGCGCAGTTTCCTCTGGACCCGCTGGCAAATGTGCAAATATTCAAGGTAACTGTCCATTCCGCCGGAGCATCCCGGCAATTGTATATTCTATATTTATATGCTCCGGATTGCCCGGGCTACCGGAAACACTCCAAATAGTGAAGTGTATTCCCTGTTAAGTATAAGCAAAAAGCCACACTCTCAAAAAAGCGCCCTAAACAATTGCGTTTAAGACGCTGTTTTCGGTGCAAAGCTCAAACTTCAGGCAAGAACTTCTCTCAATACTCCTTCGTCCGGGGAACTTACCTTCACTCTGGCAATACTTGCTCCAAGTCCTCTCAGCTTGCTTACAATATTTTCATATCCCCGCTCAATGTGGTAGATATCCTCAATATCCGTCCTGCCCTGTGCGCAGAGTCCTGCAATAACCATAGCCGCACCAGCTCTCAGGTCGCACGCCTTGACGGGCGCTCCCGTCAATTTCTCCACACCTTGTACGATAGCAATCCTGCCGTCAACATGTATGTGCGCGCCCATCTTCTTGAGCTCCTCTACATATTTGAACCTGTTGCTGTCCTTATAGACTTCCTCCGTAATAATGCTGGTGCCCTCAGCCTGACATAGCACCGCCGTAATCTGGGGCTGCATATCGGTGGGAAATCCGGGATAAAACATGGTCTTTACGTTTGCGTTTTTAAGGGGCTTGTCCCGCCCGACAAGAACCGCGTCTCCCCGCTCTTCTATATATATGCCCATTTCCTGAAACTTGGCCGTTATACATTCCAGATGCTTTGGAATTACATTCTTTATCAAAATCTCGCCGCCGGTTCCGGCAACTGCGGCTACATATGTTCCCGCCTCAATCTGATCGGGAATTATCGAATAAAAGCCGCCGTGAAGTCCGGAGACACCGTCAATCTTTATCAGGCTGGTTCCGGCTCCCTTGATATCCGCTCCCATAGAGTTGAGAAAGTTTGCCACATCGACTATATGGGGCTCTTTGGCCGCATTTTCTATTACCGTTCTGCCTTCGCCAAGCACAGCAGCCAGCATGATGTTTATTGTGGCTCCCACAGATGCAATATCAAGGTAAACATGATTACCTTTTATCCCGTGCTCCTGAGTATCCGCGTGAATAATTCCGCTTTTTACTTCCACTCTTGCGCCCAGGGCATTAAATCCTTTTATATGCTGATCGATAGGTCGCACTCCGAAATTGCAACCTCCGGGCATGGAGGCTCTGGCTTTTCCATACCTGCCCAGCATGGATCCAAGAAAATAATATGAGGCTCTGATTTTTCGCATCAACTCATAGGGTACTTCCTTATATGACAATCCAGAACAGTCGATATCCACGGTATTTTTATTTACTAATCGAATATCCGCACCTAATGCTTTCAGAATTTTCATCAGCAGTGCGGCATCGCTGATATTTGGTATGTTTTCTATACGGCAAACCCCGTCTACCAGGAGAGCTGCCGGAATAATGGCCGCCGCCGCATTTTTTGCCCCGCTGATAGTAACCTCGCCGTATATGGGTTTTCCCCCATGGATAACATATTTATTCAAGCAGTTCACTCCAAGCCCCGCAGCCTTAAAGGCTGCGAAATCATATAGTTCTATATTAAATTATAACCGGATTCTGGATGTTAATTCTGACAATACAGTGTCAACTAATTAACATAATCAACACATTATACATAAATTACATCCAAAAGTAAAGTGTTCCTTATAAAATCATATGAAGCTTCG
>JAAYOP010000154.1 GCA_012520295.1 Clostridiales bacterium
AGGATATAAGAATGAAACTGATAAACATAGGCTTTGGAAACATGGTGTTCGCGAGCAGAATAATAGCGATTGTGGGTCCGGAATCCGCACCTATAAAACGTGTTATACAGGACGCGAAGGAATCCGGCCAGCTGATTGACGCCACATATGGAAGGCGGACAAGAGCTGTAATCATATGCGACAGTGGCCACATAATACTCTCAGCCCTCCAGCCGGAAACCGTTGCCAACAGGTTTTCAGGGAATGTCGGTGCGGAGGGCGGCAGCGAGCAACCAGGCAAAGGATCTGACAGTTAATAATGATAATATTTCGCTTAAATAGGCGGACAGCCATATAGGGAAGTGTTCCCGGTATTCTGCGAATTTAAGTGGTTATGAGGAAATGGGTTTGCAAAACAAGGAAAGGGGAAAAGGTTTTTCACCGTGGGAAAACCAGAGAGGGAATATGGATAAAAAACCGGGTAAGCTGTTTGTTATATCGGGACCCTCAGGGGCCGGAAAGAGCACCGTAATAGCGAGGCTTTTGAGAAGCCTGAACACGGTTTATTTTTCGATATCCGCGACAACGAGGCCGCCCAGGCGTGGAGAGCGAGACGGAATAGATTATCACTTCATCGAAAGAAGAGAGTTTGAGAAAATGATAGAGCGGGGTGAGCTTCTGGAGCATGCGGAGTATGTAGGAAATTATTACGGTACACCGGCGAAGCCTGTTGAGGAGAAGCTTGCCGCAGGATATGATGTTATTCTTGACATCGAAAGCGATGGAGCAAGACAGGTCATGAAAAAACGGCCCGATGCAATTGGAATATTTTTGTTTCCCGGAAGCTTTAAGGTTCTTGAAGAGCGTCTCAGGCTCAGGAGCACAGATGAAGAGGACAAGATTATAAAGAGAATGGAAAAAGCAAGGCAGGAGTGCCAGCGGATTGATATGTATGACTATATCGTAATAAATGACAGGGTTGAAACAGCCGCGGAAGAGGTTATAGCCATTATGAGGGCGGAAAAATGCAAGACCGCGGAGCGAGTACACTATCTGAAAGGAGAATGTTGACCATGTTATATCCACCGATGTCAAAGTTGTTGGAAAATATAAACAGCAGGTATCTGCTGGTAAACGCCATAGCAAACTTATCAAGAAAAATTGCCTCGACGGCGGCAGAGAGAGACGAGGTACTTGAAAAAAAACCTGTTTCCATAGCAATAGACCTTATTTCAGAAGGCAAGTACACTGTCAAGCTTAAAGACAGGGATGAAGACTGATAAAATAAGCAGGAGGCAAGGAAACCCGCTTGCCTTTTTGTGTTTTCGGCCTGCTGTTATTTGGTTAAATGTACTATATAATTGCAGTCAGCTGGAGGAGTTGATATGAGGATGATTGCCAGGGTTGCGGTGGAAGCGGCAACCTTTGCAATAGACAAGCCTTATGATTATCTGATACCGGACGAGTTGAGACCCAGGGCCAAGCCCGGCATGAGAGTTATTATACCTTTTTCCAGGGGAAATAAGAAAACAGAGGGCATAATACTTGAGGTTGTGGAAGAAAGCGAGTTTAAAAACTTAAAGAGGATCAGTGAGCTTCTGGATGATGAGCCCGTAATCACAACCGAGCAGCTTAAGCTTGCGGCATGGATGAAGTCGAGGTTTTTCTGTACCATATATGACGCGGTCAGAGCCATGCTGCCCGCCGGTCTGTGGTTTAAAAGCAGTAATCTGTGCAAGATAGCACCTGGTGTTGATAAGGCTTTTGCATATGAAAAGGCAGGAGACGACAAAAAGCTCATCAAGCTTCTGGATATACTCTATCAGACCGGCGGCAGCAGGAGTATAGATGAGCTTGCAAAATTGATGGGCTCAAAGGTGTCCGGGCTTATGAGCCGCCTCCAAAAAGAGGGGGTGCTTACATACCATATGTCCGTAAAAAGGAGAGTATCGGATAAAACAGTTGACACTGCTGTACTGGCGGTCAGCGCCGAGGAAGCCCTTGAAGCCTCTGAAAAGAAAAAAAGATCCGCCCCCCAGCAATCGGAGATTTTAAAGCTGCTTTCCGATTTTGAGGAAGCGGAGATAAAAGAAATATGCTATTTTACAGGAGCGGGCAGGTCCAGCCTGAAGGCGTTGGAAAAGGCCGGCTATATCCGAATAGAAAAACGTGAGGTTTTCAGAAGACCTTTGCACAGCGACAGCTCGGCCCCCCTTATAGAACAGCTGAATTCCGAACAGACCAAAGCATATGAGGGTATAAAAAAATTAATGCAATCGGATGCCGCAAACGCGGCACTTTTATACGGTGTTACCGGAAGCGGTAAGACTGCCGTCTATATAAAGCTTCTTTCAGACATCATATCCGAAGGCAAGGACGCCATTGTTTTAGTGCCTGAAATAGCGTTGACTCCACAACTTGTTGCCACCTTTACCCGGCACTTTGGGGACAAAATTGCGGTTTTACACAGTTCTCTTACAATGGGTGAGAGATATGACGAGTGGAAGCGGGTAAAAACCGGCATTGTAAATATAGTTGTCGGCACACGCTCCGCCGTATTCGCGCCGGTAAAAAATCTGGGACTTATTATCATTGACGAGGAACAGGAGAGCACATATAAATCGGAAAACCCACCCAGGTATCATGCAAGGGATATAGCAAAATACCTGTGTGTTCAAAATAACGCCCTTCTGCTGATGGGCTCGGCAACGCCGGCAATTGAGAGTATGTATAGTGCCCAAGCAGGAAAATACCACCTTTTCACACTGAGAGGTCGCTTCAACGAAATGGCTATGCCGAAAGTCATTATTTCCGATATGAAGGCGGAGCTCAGGGAAGGAAAGGGCGCGGTGATAGGCTCTGATTTAAAGCATGAGCTTGAAGAGAATATAAAAAACGGCAGTCAGAGCATACTGTTTATTAACAGGCGTGGTACCAGCAGCATAATAACCTGTCCTGAGTGTACCCACCTGTATACCTGCCCGGATTGCAGCGTAAGACTCACATATCACTCTGCGAACAGACGACTTATGTGCCATTACTGCGGCCATTCGGAAAGAATAGGAGAAAGATGCCCCAAATGCGGAGGACTGCTTAAATTTATCGGGATAGGGACGCAAAAGGTGGAAGAGGAGATTGAAAACCTGTTTCAGGGCACACAGATATTGAGAATGGATACGGATACGATTACGGCTTCCCGCTCCCATGAAACGATTTTAAAGGAGTTTTCGGAGAAAAAAATACCGATTCTTATAGGGACTCAGATGGTAACGAAGGGTTTAAACTTCGAGAATGTGACTCTGGTGGGAGTGATTAATGCTGATCAATCCCTTTACGCAAGCGATTATCGTGCTCACGAGAGGACCTTTAGCCTGATAACCCAGGTTGTAGGACGCTCCGGCAGGGGAAGCCGGCCCGGCAGAGCTGTGATACAGACCTTTACACCGGAAAACGAGGTTATAAAATATGCCGCGGCACAGGATTATGACGGTTTTTATGAAAGGGAGATAGCCATACGTCGGATGACAGGTTCTCCGCCCTTCACACAGCTGTACTGTCTTTCCGTGTCCGGACTGGATGAGCAGTTGGTGCTGCTCTGCTGCAGAGAGCTGAAATCGGCTCTGATTAATTCCCTGAAGGATATAAAGGACCTGAGCGTACTCGGCCCTGCCCCCGCACCGGTTGTAAAGGTGAAAAACCGTTTTCGATACAGGGTTTTTGTGCGCTGCCGGCCGGGCAAGAGGGTCAGAGCAGTAATAGCAGCTGCCATTAAGAAATTCAATATGGATAAAAGATACCGTAAAGTCTCTGTTTTCGGAGATGTAAATCCCTTGGATTGAGATTGACTGCACTGCCTGCACAGGTTTTATTTATAAAGACAGGGAAAAATAACAACAAAGGAGGAAGTGGCGGATTTATTGCGCGATGGAAAACACATTGCAATAGACCGGCCGTGTAAGATGGGACTAAGAAATATAATAAAAAAAGGTGAAAGCACTCTTGCTAAAAAAAGCAGGGTAATCAAAGACTTCAATGAAAGGCTGCATACGCTGCTTGACGATATGAGGGAAACAATGCTGGAAGCCAAGGGACTGGGTCTTGCTGCGCCCCAGGTGGGGGTGCTTCGCAGAGCTGTGCTCGTGGTGGATACAACTGAAGAAGAGGACAGGATAATAGAGCTTATAAATCCCGAGATTATAGAGTCGGAGGGCCTTCAGGAAGGGCCTGAAGGC
Source organism: Clostridiales bacterium (assembly GCA_012520295.1). Taxonomy (GTDB): domain Bacteria; phylum Bacillota; class Clostridia; order Oscillospirales; family Oscillospiraceae; genus JAAYOP01. Next base: position 4,212 of record JAAYOP010000154.1, read on the forward strand.
TGCCTGAGTGTGCCTGATGTATGGGGGATTGTAAAGCGCCCCATGAATGTGAAGGTGAGGGCTCAGGACAGGTATGGTAAGGAATTTGAGATTGAGGCGGAGGGATTGACCGCCAGAGCATTCTGTCATGAAATTGACCATTTAAACGGAACCCTGTTTACAGATATATGCGAGCGCATTCTGACCCCGGAAGAGGTGGAAGAGCTGTTTTTCTCCGAGGAAAATGATGAGGAAAACGACCAGGCGGATACCGAAACGGAGAAGGTATAAATGCGCGTAGTATTCATGGGAACGCCGGATTTTGCCGTATCCTCGCTGGCCGCCCTGTATGAGGACGGCGGATATGATATATGCGGGGTTTTTACCAGGGCCGATAAAGCCAGGAATCGGGGCATGAAGCTGAGCTACAGTCCCGTCAAGGAATATGCGGTGTCCAGGGACCTGCAGGTTTATCAGCCGGAAAGCCTGAGGGACGGTGAGGCGGCACAGAAGCTTAAAGACCTGAAGCCCGACCTGGTTGCGGTTGTTGCCTACGGGATGATACTGCCGGAGGAAATTTTAAATATCCCTCCATTGGGCGCGATCAATGTCCATGCTTCCCTGCTGCCCAAATACAGGGGATCAGCCCCCATACAATGGTCGATTATAAACGGAGAGAAGACAACAGGAGTCACCACTATGTATATGGTACCAAAGCTTGACTCCGGCGATATCATAGATGTGGCCGAAACGGATATTGGACAAGAGGAGACATACGGCCAGCTTCACGACAGATTGAAAACCATGGGTGCGCAGCTTCTGTTAAAAACCCTCGGCGATATTAAAAATGGATGTATAAAAAAGCTCCCGCAGGACGAGAGCCTTGCCACATACGCTCCGTCCATAAAAAAAGCCGATACAGTGCTGGATTGGAGCAGGCCGGCGAGGGATATAGTGAACAAGGTGAGGGGGTTAAACCCAAAGCCCGGGGCCAGGACCGTCCTTGGTGGTACAAGCTTTAAAATATTTAAGACAAAAAAGTGCGATATCGAAACCCGGGCGGAGCCGGGGAAGATAATATCCGCCGGGGGTGCAGGTATACAGGTAGCATGCGGAAAGGGAGAAGCTGTTCTCATCACGGAGCTTCAGGCACCGGGAGGAAAAAGAATGAGTGCTTCCGATTACCTGAGAGGCCATAGTATTGAAATTGACTAACAATCAGAGTGCAAGTGACAAAACAGGAGGTTAATATGCCGATTTCTGCCCGGGAGGCGGCACTCAACGCCCTTATAACATACAGGCGCAGAGGAATCAGAACCGATATTCTTTTAAATGATATAATAGAGCGGGAGCGGCTGGACAAACGGGAGGCCTCGTTGTTCTACAGACTGACAATGGGGGTAATACAAAATCAGAACCTTTGCGATTACTATATCCGTTTTTTTCTGACCTCTCCCATTAAAAAGCTGCAGCCAGTTGTTCTGGACATACTTCGCCTGTCAGTATACCAGCTGGTGTTTCTGACCAAAATCCCCAGGAGCGCGGCGGTTAACGAGGGTGTTAAGCTGGCCAAAAAGCATTCCAACAAGGCAGCGTCCGGGCTTGTAAACGCGGTTCTTAGGCGTGTGGCGGAAAGTCTGCAAAACCTTCCCCCCATTGAGGGAAAGGATGTAATTGAGGTATTATCAATAAAATACAGCCATCCGCCGGAGCTGGTGGAGTATCTTGTATCCCGCCTGGGACAGGACGGCGCAGAGGCTTTTTTAGAGGCGTCCAATAAGATTTCACCCCTTGTCATACGCATAAATGAGCTTAAGACAACGCCTGAAGACCTGGCGAGAGAGCTCCGGCTGTGTGGAATTGAAGGGGAGCCTCACCCGATGCTAAAGGGCTTTTTTAAGCTATACGAAGCAGGAAATCCGGAAAAAATGCCTTTGTTCAGGCAGGGGTATTTCACCGTTCAGGACCCGGCTTCAGCGATGGCGGTTATGGCATGCGGTATAGAGAAAGATATGAATGTTCTTGACTGTTGTGCCGCGCCGGGAGGAAAATCCTTCATGGCTGCTCAGCTTATGCAAAACACAGGCTCCATACTGTCATGTGATCTGCATGAGAAAAAGCTCAGACACATAATTCAGGGTGCCGAAAGACTGGGCATCGAAAATATAGAATGCAAAGCAATGAATGCATCGGAGCCCCACAAGGGGCTGTATGAAAAGTTTGATGTGATTATATGCGATGTGCCCTGTTCGGGTTTCGGGGTTATAGCAAAAAAGCCTGAAATACGGTTCAAAACGTTTCAGAGCATATCTGCCCTTCCCAAAACCCAGCTTTCAATTTTAAAAAATGTCTCAAAGTATCTAAAAAAAGGCGGGACTTTGCTGTATTCCACGTGTACTGTTATGGAAAATGAAAACGAAGACATTATATATTCCTTTATTGAAGCAGACGACAGTTTTATATTGGAGCCCTTTTCTCTGCCCGCAGGAGAAGCGCCCCATGGCCATATTACCCTATGGCCTCACATTCACAATACGGACGGTTTTTTTATAGCAAAACTAAAGAAAGCGAAATAAAGATATGGCAAGGGATATAAAGTCAATGTTGCCCCGCGAAATGGAGGAGTGCTTAAAAAAAATCGGAGAGCCTGCCTTCAGAGCCAGACAGGTTTTCAAGTGGCTGGCCTCGGGTGCCACAAGCTTTGAAGATATGACCAATATAGCCAGGAAGCTGAGAAAAAAGCTCTCTGAGAGCTTTTATATAACGGTGCCGAAAATTCTGAGAAAGCAGGTATCGGCACAAGATGGGACAATAAAATACCTGTGGGAGCTCAGAGACGGGAACGCCGTGGAAAGCGTGTTAATGTCATACGAGTACGGGAACACGGTGTGTGTATCCTCCCAGGTAGGCTGTAAAATGGGCTGTGCCTTCTGCGCCTCAACCATAGGCGGGCATGTTCGCAATCTGGAGCCCTCGGAAATACTGGACCAGGTTATATTCTCCCAGCTGGATTCACGCAGAAGGATATCAAATATAGTCATGATGGGAATTGGTGAACCCCTTGATAATTTTGATAATGTCATCAGGTTTCTGGAACTTGTAAATCATCCCGACGGGCTCAATATAGGAATGCGCCACATAACCCTGTCTACCTGCGGAATCGCTGAAAGAATTGACAAATTGGCCTCTTATAATTTACAATTGACTTTATCGGTATCGCTCCATGCTCCCGATGATGAAACCCGCAGCAAAATAATGCCGGTAAACAAAAGCAACAATATCTCAAAGCTGCTTGAGGCATGCAAGCGTTACCATGAAAAGACCGGAAGACGGGTATCCTTTGAATATGCGCTTATTAAAGGAGTCAATGACGGGGACAGGCACTTGCGGCTTTTAGCAGAAAAAATGCGCCAGGTCTCAGGGCATGTCAATTTAATCCCGTTGAACGAAGTGGAGGGCTCTCGGTTTAAGCCGGGAAATGTGAACAAATTTGCCAAGGGGCTTTCCGAACTGGGAGTTAATGTGACCGTAAGAAGAAGACTTGGTGCGGATATAGACGCGGCCTGCGGTCAGCTTAGAAAGAAAGAGAGATCTCCTTCGAATCCGGGTAAAGGGATGGTGTAAAATTGAGGTGTTGGGGATTAACTGACAGGGGTGCAGTCAGAAATGAAAATCAAGATTCGTTTATTATAGAAAAAGTTTTAGACGTGAATGGCGACGAAGTATGCGTATGTGTTGTGTGCGACGGTATGGGAGGCGCCAAAGCGGGTGATGTGGCAAGCAGTATTGCCGCCCAGGCTTTTATCAACCATGTTAAGGAAGGCCTGAGAAGCGGACAGCCAAGGCGTGAATTGATTGGAAATGCCGTGAGCTTTGCAAATGAAAGCGTGCTGTTAAAGGCCCGTGAAAGCGAAGAATACAGCGGAATGGGAACAACGATTGTTGCCGGCATTGCCGATAATAAAAACGCCGTTATAGTGAATATCGGAGACAGCCGCTGCTATCATGTTAATAAATCCGGGATCAGACAGGTAACCAAGGATCATTCCCTTGTAGAGGATATGATAGACAGAGGCGAGATACTTAGGGAAGAGGCATGGAAGCACCCCAATAAAAATCTTATCACCAGAGTCCTGGGAACCGATCTGGGAACACGTTTCGATATATTTGAAGTGGAGTTGGCCCGGAAGGATTGTCTGCTGTTCTGCACGGACGGTCTTAGCAATATTGTAAACCCACAGGAACTTCTGTTTGAGATTATCCACGGTGGTCAGATTGAAACAGCCGCTGCGAGAATGATGAAAATTGCCCTTGGACGAAATGCTCCGGACAACGTCACAGTGGTAGTTTTAGCTGAGTAATTGGAGAGGTACTATGGATAACAATATGGACAAATATATTGGCAAGTGTCTTGACGACCGATATGAGATTATTGAAAGAATCGGCGTCGGAGGCATGGCGGTAGTATATAAAGCCCTTTGCCACAGGCTCAATCGCTATGTGGCGATAAAAATTTTAAAGGATGAATTGGCAGTTGATGAGGATTTCCGCAACAGATTCCACACGGAATCCCAAGCTGTGGCCATGCTGTCCCATTCAAATATAGTAACAGTATACGATGTCAGCCGCAGTGCCGGTCAGGAGTATATTGTTATGGAGCTCATAAAGGGGATGACTCTAAAGCAGTATATGAAGCTGCGCGGGATACTCAGCTGGCAGGAAACTCTGCATTTTAACACTCAGATTATCAGAGCCTTAAGCCATGCGCACAGTAAAGGTATCATTCATCGCGACATAAAGCCGCACAATATCATGATACTGCCTGACGGCAGCCTGAAGGTCACGGATTTCGGCATAGCAAGGCTGCAGACCACTCAGAATACACTGACTCAGGAAACACTGGGGTCTGTCCACTATATTTCACCCGAGCAGGCTAAGGGAGGTAATGTTGACGCACGTACCGATATTTACTCCCTTGGCGTTGTGATGTATGAAATGCTGACAGGGCGTTTGCCCTTTGAAGGGGACAGTGCCGTTTCCGTCGCAATACAGCATTTGAGCTCAATTCCTCTTATGCCCAAAGAGATAAACCCGGATATACCCACAGGGCTTGAGAGCATTACAATGCGCGCAATGAATCCCGATTTGAAGCAGAGGTACCAGACTGCCGATGAACTCCTTGAGGATTTGGAGGCATTCCGCAAAGATCCTGAAACAGACTTTGATTACAATGAGTTTGCCTTTGTGGCGCCAGGTATTGAAGATGAAACCATGCCAGAGATTGCTCCGGCAAATGACCCGTATAGAAGCAGAAAATTGAGCGGCAGCTCGGCAAAATCTCCTTCAGGCAGATTTGACGTTGTCGAAGATGATTACAGGCTCAGGTATAAGAGGACAAAGAGAATATCCTCATTGACAGGCGTGTTTTTTCTGCTTGCCTTCTTTGTTGCCATTGGAATATTCCTTTGGAATTTTATAATTAAAGAATGGGTTGTCAGCCCGGAAAACACAGATATAGAGGTGCCCAGTTGGATTGGCGGCTTATATGAGGAGGTCAAGCAAAACCCCGCCTACGCCGATTATAATTTCAATGCTACCTATCAGGCAAGCGAAGAATATGACTACGGGTTCATTATAAGCCAGGACCCGACGCCGGGCAGAAGAGTTAAAAAGAGAGATAAAATTGAAATTAATCTGGTTGTCAGCCTGGGCGATGAAAAGATAACCATGCCGGATGTGGTAAATAAAGAGCACAGACAGGCAGTTATAGAATTGCAGAAGCTGGGGCTGGAGGTCAGCAAGCCGTATCTGAGAGTGACCTCCGATGAGGTGACGGAAGGATATATTATTTCCACGGAGCCAAAGGCCGGGGCAGAGCTAAAGGAAGGGGATACGGTATTTATCACGGTCAGTAAAGGACCCGATATAAAGATGCAGACAGTTCCCGATCTTAAAGGACGCACTGAGGACGCGGCAAGATCAATTTTGGAGGGAAAAAACCTGATACCCAATCCTATTTATGTTGATGATGCCGAGCCCAGGGGAACTGTTATAGATCAGAGCATAGCGCCGGATACCGAGGTGCAGGAGCATACTCAAATTGATATTATCGTTTCCACGGGAGCTCTGGCTCCCACTCCGACACCGTCTCCCACGACCGGGCCGACGGATGCCGTCCCCACGGACTCCTGGTATGAGCCGCCGGTTGTATATACCGAGCCTATAGACGGCGGATATGAGCCGCCACTGATTGAAGAATGAAAAAGGGGATTATTGTCAAGGCGCTCAGCGGATTTTTCTACGTGGAGACTGAAGACGGCAAGATTATTGAATGCCGTGCCCGGGGGAAATTTAGGCTTGAGGAAAAAACGCCTCTCGTAGGAGACTATGTATATATAGATAATATCAGCGACAACACCGGAACACTGGCGGAGATACTTCCGAGAAAAAACAGTTTTATCCGGCCGCCGGTAGCCAATCTGGATATGATGGTCATTGTTGCTTCGGGCACCGTTCCCGTAACCACGCCGTATCTGATAGACCGAATTGTGGCAGTTGCGGAGCTTAGAAACTGTGAGCCTGTCATATGCATAAACAAAATTGACCTGGATCCCGGAGATGAGCTTTTCGATATTTACAGCGCAACCGACATAAAAACAATCAGGACAAGTGCAAAGACAGGGCTGGGAATGGATGAGCTTTCTGCGGTAACGGCCGGCAAGATATGCGCCTTTACCGGGAATTCGGGTGTGGGAAAGTCCAGTATACTAAATGCCCTTAAGCCGGATTTCCGGCTGAGTACCGGCGAGGTCAGCAAAAAACTGGGCCGCGGCAGGCATACCACCCGCCATGTGGAGCTTTTCAGCCTGGATAACGGCGCGAAGGTGGCCGATACTCCCGGATTTTCCTCCTTTAACTTCGACAGAGATGATGAATTAAAGCCCGAAGAGCTGAAGTTTGGCTTCAGGGAGTTCGCTCCCTATCTGGACACCTGCCGGTTTAGGGACTGTGCCCATGTAAAGGAGAGGGGCTGCTCGGTGATAAATGCCGTCAGTGAGGGTAAAATCAAGAGCTCAAGGCACAGCAGCTATGTGATGATGTATGAGGCCGCCCAGGAAGCGGAGAAAAACAAGTATAAATAATAGGACTGCAGATTTACGGGGTTATTATGTTGTTTTCTTAACTCAAAGGTAAATCTCTGGAAAATGAGGAAGATATCTTTCGCGGTAGCTTCCCCGTTTTTTTAAAAAAGACATATAAACTTCTCATTTAATCGTTATATGGATTTCCTACCAAGGCCTGAGTAATATTCAGTTGGTTGCGGGCATCAATGCTTTGGGCAATCAACTCATGTCGAGGCTTTAATCTTCGTATTCTGCCTAAAATTCTTCGTCTTTCTTTTGCATCTCCAAGTTTCACTGATGCTTTACTCATCCTGACACCTTATTTCATAATCCATTTATAACCTGGCGCATTTTTTGTATTCTTTTGAACAACATGACGAGTGGGTTTATAAAAATGAAAATGCGTTCTTTGAAGCTTCTGGTATTATTCATAGCCGTGCAGTTGATGGCTGCTGCCGGCTGCGGGATAAAAGTGGCCTCACAGGTGCCCGAAGCCCCATTGCAGACCATATGGGAGACAACGGGCCTAAATGCTACAGAAACGCCGGAGGAGGAGATTATGAGCATATATAAAAAGTATGGTAAACACGGAATAAAGGCAGGTACCTGCCTGTCCGGGGAGATGATTGCCAACAGCAGGTATACGGACATTATCAAAGCAAACTTTAACAGTATTACATTGGAGAATCTTATGAAGCCCGACTATATTTTAAATAGGGCTGAGAGTATTTCCTCAGGCGACATTGTGGTGGAGTTTTCACCCAAAACGATTGAACTGCTGGACTGGGCCAAGAGCAACGGTATGTCAATGCGTGGCCATGTGCTCATCTGGTACAGCCAGACACCGAACTGGATTTTTTATGAGGATTTTGACACTGGCAAATCTCCGGTCGACCGGGATACGATGCTTGCCCGTATGGAGAGCTATATAAAGCAGGTGTTTGATCTGCTTGATGCCCTCGGTTATATGGATTTATTCTATGCATATGATGTTGTAAACGAAGGGATTATGGAGGACGGTTCATTGCGGGATTGCCTGTGGAAGCAGGTAATTGGTGAGGACTATATATGGCACGCATTTAGTTTTGCCAAAAAATACGCACCGGATAGCATAGGACTCTTTTATAACGACTATAATGAGCAGTTTAAAGCCGAATACATAGTAAAGCTGGCTCAATCCCTGGTCGATGAAAACGGGAATTATCTGATTGACGGCATCGGCTGCCAGGGCCACCTGTATACGCAGGATTCCATCGACAGTTATATTGAAACGCTCAAATCCTTCAGCGATATTGGTCTGGACGTTCAAATTACGGAGCTGGATGTGAGCCTGGGCTCCTGGATGACCATAGACAGCGCCACTGAGGAAAACCTCAAGGTTCAGGGCAGGTATTTTTATGAACTGATAAGCAGGATAATTGAAGAAAATGAAGCAGGCAACACAAGAATATCCTCTATTACATACTGGGGCTTTGTGGACAATCTGTCCTGGAGGAGCCCGCGCAGTCCTCTTCTGTATGACGCGGAAATCAATCCCAAATATGCCTATTACGGCGCAATCCTTGACTATGACCGGGCAGGACATTGAGCAGTGTGCCGCTATTGGTGACAGACGGCTTGTAACATCTGCACCTGGTTCATAGTCCTCCACATCCTCCCCATACCAGCAACTAATTTTTTAATTCCTCATTTCCATCCGGCTTCATATAATGATATGGGAATAACGTCGAAAACTGTCCAGACAGCCCTGTATATGCCCTTTGGGGCGGGACAGGGCGATTGTAAAAGCATATAGCGGAAATGGAGGATAATATGCCCTACGGATATCACAGCCACAGCTTCGCAGGCAAAACATCATATAATAACGGTCATATTCACGGCTATTTGGGAAAAACGAGCCTGAACCGTAATTTCTCCAGACATACTCATACAATCTCGGGGAGAACGACCTTCAGAGATGGACACATACATTCCTACTTTTTACAATCCGGACGCCCGATCAAGGTCCGCGGCGGCCATATTCACTATTACCGGGCCGCGACCACATATAATAAAAGACACAGGCATTATATGAGCGGATATACATCCCGGTAGTTGAGCCAAATAAAAAGAGGTTGCCGAAAACGCACAATGGGTTTTTCGGTAACCTCTTTAAATTCTTCGATGGCTGTTTGCCCCTTTACCAAGGGTTTGTTATAAGAATTTATTTCTTATAGCTGTCTTTAAGGGCGACGCTGCGGTTGAAAACCAGGGCGCCGGGTTTTGAATCCACATTGTCCACGCAGAAGTAGCCCAATCGCAGGAACTGGTAGTTGGAGGGGGCCTTAGCGTTTTCCAGGCCCTTTTCAAGCTTGCAGTTTTCCAGGACCGTAAGGGAATTGGGATTAATGAGAGTCATGAAATCCCTATCGGCTCCGTCAGGTTCCGGGTCTGTAAACAATCTGTCATATAATCTGACCTGGGCATCAACGGCTGATGTGGCATCCACCCAGTGGATGGTCCCTCTGATTTTTCTCCCATCGGCTGCGCTTCCACCTCTGGATTCGGGATCGTATTCGGCAAATACCTCCACCACCGCGCCAGATTCGTCTTTTCTGCATCCTGTGCACTTTACAATATATGCGCCTTTAAGCCTGACCTCATTTCCGGGGTAGAGCCGGTTATACTTTTTCGGGGGTACTTCCTCAAAGTCATCAGCCTCTATCCAGAGATTTCTTGAAAAGGAAACCTGTCGGGTTCCTGCCTCAGGGCGCTCGGGGTTATTTTCGATCTCAAAATACTCGATCTTGTCTTCCGGATAGTTTGTTATTGTCAGCCTGACAGGACGCAGAACAGCCATAGCTCTCACGGCGTTTTCATTCAGGTCCTCTCTCAGGCAGTGCTCAAGAAAAGAATAGTCTATAAAGCTCAAAGTCTTTGACACGCCGTTGCGCTCACAGAAATTGATTATAGACCTGGGGGTATAGCCCCTGCGGCGCAAACCACAGAGGGTGGGCATACGCGGGTCATCCCAGCCGCTGACAAGGCCCTCCTCCACCAGCCTGCGAAGTTTGCGTTTGCTCATTACCGTATAGGTCATATTAAGTCGTGAAAACTCAATCTGGCGGGGCTTTGAGGGGCCGTCAATATTGTCTATGACCCATTCGTAGAGGGGCCTGTGGTCCTCGTACTCAAGGCTGCACAGGGAATGGGTTATGCCCTCCAGGGCGTCCTGTATGGGATGAGCAAAGTCATACATGGGATATATGCACCATTTATCACCGGTGCGGTGGTGGGGGATATGCCTTATACGGTATAAAACGGGATCACGCATATTGAAGTTTCCCGAGGCAAGATCGATCTTCGCTCTCAGCGTCATTGCTCCGTCGGGAAACTCCCCCGCGCGCATTCTCCTGAACAAATCCAGGTTTTCCTCTATGGAGCGGTCCCTGTAGGGGCTTTTGGCAGGGGTTGTTAGGTCGCCCCGATAGAGCCTGAACTCCTCAGGAGACAGCTCACACACATATGCTAGTCCTTTTTCTATTAACCTGACGGCAAATTCATAGGTCTGCTCAAAATAGTCCGAGCCATAATAAAACCTGTCGCCCCAATCATAGCCCAGCCACCTGATGTCCTCTTTTATGGCTTCCACATATTCGGTATCTTCCCTTTCGGGGTTTGTGTCATCCATGCGCAGGTTGCATAGACCGCCGTATTTTTCAGCCATGCCGAAATCTATATAAACAGCTTTCGCATGACCGATATGAAGGTAGCCATTAGGTTCTGGCGGAAACCTGGTGTGAACGGTTTTACCGAAACAGCGACCACCTTCGGCAATATCTTCTTCAATGGCCTGCTCAATAAAATTTTTACCCATAATGTTATCCATATCCAACCATCCATTTCTAGGCATATAATAGTATGATTATTTTTATGTTAAAGCAACACTTTGCTTCGTGTCAGAGTTCTGAGAAATATGGTATTTTGCTATTATACACGAAAACGGATAAAAAGAAAACAATTGGCCATAATTTTCTCTGCGGTTGTCAAACATATGGTCCATTTTTTTAGGAAGTCTGTCAATGGTAAGTAGTAGTAGCGCTGTGGGAAGCGTTGAAAAGTCTAACGCACCTTTTCAATGCTTTCCATAGCTGTTGG
>JAAYOP010000155.1 GCA_012520295.1 Clostridiales bacterium
GTCCTGCGAATACCGACAGAAAAGTTATAACGGCAATGTATATGTAGAAAACCAATATTCTGGAAACTGCTGTTTTTACTCTGCCGATACCCTGATAAATTGCAGCGTTGAAGGTTCTTGACCGGTAACCGTCGCAAACGAAAAAGGGCGCAAGCACGACGACGAACCACATTGCAGGGACAGGGTTTGATAAAATTATTATTAACCTTGTATAAATATCCGCCACAGGCGCCTTATACCGGGTTATAAGGACAAATATAATAACAAGAGCAGGAATCGCAATAAGAAGCAGTCTGTTGTGAAGAAGCTTGTAAAATTCATACTTCAATAACCTAACCATGAAATCATCCCTTTATTTCAGTTCGGCGCGGCGGAACAGGGCGCAGGAGAGCGAAGCGCATACGGAAAGACCCGCAAAAGCCCGCACAACCGTCCATACAGCGGCGTCAACAGGCAGCGTCTTATCCCACAGGGCCGAATCGATATAAAACGGGGTATAGCACCGTAAACTTCCCAACCTTGATAATATAAGCATAAACAAAAAACAGCAGGCGGTCGACTTTAAAATGTCTCTGAATATGAACGGGAAGACCATGTTAACAGCTGTAAATCCGATACCAAAACAGAGCCAGAATAATATGCATCTCAGAATGTATTTTGCCGGCAGGATTGTAAAGCCGGGGATGAAAATAAATAAAGCCAACAAGAGACCGGCAAGACTGAGCGTGAGTGTAAAAATATAAAATGTACACAGCTTAGACAGGAAAATATGTTTTCTTTTTATGCCGAGATAAATAGCGCCGTTGTATGTACGGTTCGAGAAGTCCCTTCCGAAAAAGAAACATGAAAAGATTAAGCTAAAAAAGGAAAGAAAGCTGGGATCTTCGAAAGTATTTTTAAATGTAATACTTAACCTCTCAATATGCACGGCATCAGGTTCGAATACGCCGTATTTGCTGTATCCGATTATACTCATCATTGATTTGAATTTATCCATTATCGGGCTGTCATGATAAAGATCGTAGAGCTCGGAACTTTTGATGAAGTTTCGCTCACGTATTAAACCAGCAATGAAATAATATAAACCGTCTTGATGATAATACATGTTTTCGCCGGCTATTCTTTCTATATCATCAAATAAGGCCATGATCTCAGATGAACTCTCCGCCTCCTCTTCCGTAATAACAAGCATTTCAATGGGCGGTGGTATTTTTGTTGAAAAACTGTACATAAATACAGCCATAATCAGCATCAGTACTATTAAAACCAGCATGCTGCGGCTCAAAAAAGTCTTGTAAAGCTCATACCTAATTAACCTAAGCACCCTCGCCACCCTCCTTTTTCAGGTAGCTATTATCGGAACGCACCAGTTCTCTAAAATAGTTTTCCAGGTCCCGGGTATCCCTGCTCTTCCACTGGTCGTCCAGCTCGGCCGTGGTGATTTCCTTGATTATCTGGCCCCGGTTAATAAAAATGTAGTCCGTGGCAAGCTGGTAAAGCCGGGCCAGCAGGTGGCTTGAAAGGAAGATTGTCGTTCCTTCCTCCTCACAAAGATTTTTAAGCACCATTGTCATCTCGTCCATGCCTTCCACATCCAGGCCATTGAAAGGTTCGTCCAGGATCAGCAGCTCGGGGTTGCCGAGCAGCGCAAAGGCGATGCCGAACCGCTGAATCATCCCGGTGGAATAGCTGCGAAGGCGCATTTTTTCCGCGTGGGAAAGCCCAACAATCTCAAGCAGGCGGTTTATCTGCGCCTTCTCCGTCTTGCCTTGGATTATGCTCTGGGCGACCAGGTTCTGTCTGGCGGTCATGTCTCCATAGAATACCGGCTGTTCAACAATAACGCCGATCTTCCTGCGGTTTTTCACGTTCTCCGCCTCACTGTCGGCTCCGAAAAGTCTCACCTTTCCGGAGGTCGGTCGGACAAGTCCCGTAACAATGCGCATCAGCGTCGTTTTGCCGGCCCCATTGTTGCCGACAAAACCGTATATGCGCCCCCGTTCAAGACGGATATTAACTTTGTTGAGCGCTGTTAGCGTTCCGTATATTTTAGTTAACTGAGTTGTTTCCAATACATAGTCCGTCATTTTTCCAACCTCCACAGTATTATAAGCCGATGAAAGCTCCTGCCTTGCCAATACATTACAGAACGGGCATGCCTGAAATTGGAAAAACCTCAATAAACAAAGGCCGAATCATACATAAAATGCTTCAAACTGTCGTTATATTTTAACGAACAGGACGCCTCAACACACAGTATCAAGCGCAGGGTTACAAGAGCATTGTGCTTGATAAATTGAGTTATCTGCAAACAGGCATCAATTACATATACTACGCTCTGAAACCGGCGGACAGCAGGCCTGCAGGCAGCTTTTTTTGAAGCAACAGCGCCGACCAAACAGCGGCTAGGGGGGGCAGCGCGGAAACAAGCATAATGCCGGATGTAAGGCTGTAATTTACCTCCAGGTCCGAGTTGCCTAAACCCCCGAATTGAACAAATTCTTTCAAAACTATTGAAATCGGATACATTGTGCGGGCCGAAGGAGGGGAAAAAGAATACATTGTTGAGCCCCAGGAAAGGGCAAAGCCCAGCAAAAATAGGACAAGTGTACCACGCCATGCGGCGCATGCGTATTCTTGCAATGCCGGCGTAGCCGAAAGCTTTCCCCGCAGACCGAAAGCCAGCGCAACAGCCCCCACACAGCTGAAAGAGCTGAACAATATCGTTCCAATTACCGTATTTAAAAGGCCAATTTCATTTAAAACCAGGTAGTTCATCAATGTAAGGCTCCCGGCAGAAAGGGCTATTAAAATCGGCGGCCATAAGGATTTGGAGCGCGTGGTGAGAGGATAGGCTAAGATGAAGGAAATAGACGCGAATATAATGGCGCGGGGTATGGCATAGATGAAGCTATTGAAAAAATAGATCCCAATATCCTTTATTTTTTTGAAGCCCTCAAAACTGAGAACCGAGCCTTCAACGATAAGCCGGGGAAATACCAGCGATGCCAGCACAAATATGGCTCCGGAGGCCAGTATTATGTATGCGATAATACTGATAACAGGGATGAGTGGATTGGAATGATGGGATGCAGGCTCCGTTTTTTCGGCTTTGCTTAATGAATTGCCCCGCGAAGCAAATAGTGCTTTCAGCCCAAAAAATACGCCGATATTTATCACAAGCTGCGCTATAAAACGGAATATTTCAAATGCAGCGCTCATGCCAAAGTCATTCTCAAGCAAACCCCGGCGGTAGATGAACGAAGTAATGGTATCGGAAACCTCATATGTCACAGGCCTGTACAGGGAGATAATCATCTCATTTCCCCCGATAAATGTCATCGATATCCTGACAAGTATATAGGCCAGGGCGATTTTCAGTGAAGCGGAGATTTTGCTTGTATCCCTTTTATCCAGCGCAATAACGCCCGCAAGGACCGGAAAGAACATATATCGAAGTGTTTCAAAAGCAATGTAAATGGGTACAAAGTTTTTCTTTATTGCCAGAAGGTGTTGTTTTTCTTCCAGTAATCCCAGCGTAAAAAGAAGCTTTGTAATGCCGCCTGAGGGGGAAAGAAGGTTTTCGAAAATACCTGAAAGATGGCTCAGCGGCACAAATGAGGGTACAGCCAGCAGCATCAGCCCTATAGTTTTCAAAGTCCTGGTTGGCAGATGAGACACTGCCATCGCCAGCAAAAAAGCAACGACCGCAGTCACCGTGGCGGGGTAGAGGGTCAGTACCGCTGTATTTCTTAAAAGGCGGGGCAGGTAATAAGAGGCAAACAGTTCCTTATAGTAATTGAGTCCAGCATTTGAGCTTCCAAAAAAATGCGGTCTGTAGCCGGTATTTTCCCTAAAAGAGAATATAGCTGTAAAAATAAGCGGCAACAGTGAAAATACGGCGATAATCACAAGGGAAACTACGATAAACACTCGCAGTGCAGCACCCGTGGTAAGTCTGCTCTCCATGCTCCATAACCTCATTTCATTGAAATTTAGGGCACCCCCAGAATATGCCCGCACTAACAATAATACCCTTAAACGCTGCTTTATGTCAAGGATGTCACGAGATGCCTTTTCCACAAATTAGTATAGTGTTAGCTGAATATCACAGCGTAGCAATATAGAAAACTGCCCTTTGCGGGAAGGCATAGGTCAGGAGAGGAAGAAATGACAGGACGTACTTCGTTTTATCTTTTATAATCGGTTTGAGGTGATAAGCCATGGATAACAGTGCCTATATAAACAGGGCCCTTGAATATATCAGCAAGGCCTGGAACACTGAAAACCTCTCCCTTGAAAAGATAGCCGGGGAAGCCGGTTTCTCGGCGGGGTATTTTGACAGAATGTTTGCCGAGAGTACGGAAATATCCGTAATGGAATATGTCAGAATATATAAGCTGATCTGCTCTGCCCGGATGCTTCGCACCAGCCACAAAAGTATACTGGATATCGCCCTTGAGCTTGGCTATACAAATCCAGAGAACTATGCCCGTGCTTTTAAGGCCGTTTATGAGCTGTCTCCGTCCGAGTATCGGCAGAAGCATGCAAATATGGAACTAAGCTGGAAGGATATTTCCACAGGCACGGTTATACGCCGGTCTGAGAACGTTTATCCGAAGCTGGTCGATGCGGATGAGCTTACGGAACATCTTGTGACCTCGGCTCCGGTCAGATATGCGCCGGATATATATCAGATTTCCCGGTCAGACTGTGCTGTATATAGGCTCAGGGACGAGGATGAGTATATCCTTGTGCAGGAATGCCGGCCCGACGAAATGAGCCTGACGCTGTTTTGTAGTCAGTAAAATATAGGTAAATACAATAAAATGGCAATAGCATTTCCCAGATACATGATTGGCTTTATATGCGATGAGGACTTTGAAATACCATAGAATAAATACGGCTTTATCGATGATAAAGTCTATGGGCTCTATGACTATGCCTATCTGAAGGAGAGTGTTGATACTGTCCTGAAGGAGGATTGTGTTCTGCGGGAGCTGAGCCCGGAGGATGAAAGCGCGATGGCTTCCTTTTCAAAGCTTGCCGCTCCTGTGGTTTACGGGGTGTTCGAGCAGAAATATAAATACGGAAATTATGCCAGCGTGAAAATTTTGGGCCTGTTTATCAGGGGCGAGTTCGTTGGATGCGCAATGCTGTCCTTTGAGCAGGCAAGAAGCATTAAAATCAGCGATATGGGCGGCCTGTATTTACTACCGGAGCATAACACCGGGCAAAATCGGGAAATGCTGTACTTATATGCAATAAAGCATGCTCTGGATAAGCAGTTCCTGCCTGTCAACGGCGGGACGGAAGCAGGTGAAAAGTGCATAAGGCTGGGCTATACGCCGGTGGGAAAGAGGTATACCTTCACCAATATATGAAATTAGAATTGAGTGAGAATATTATTAAAGAACAGAAACCGGGCACACTGCTTTCATATCTTTCAGTGTGCCCGGATTTATTATTTTAGAAAATTCAGAAAGCTAACGAACTGCCAGACTACTTCCAGTTCTCATTTCATTTTGCAGCGTCCTTCACAGCCCGTGTGGCGACAAATGTGGGTACATTGTATTTGCACAAAGCCCCTGTGTTGTTAGTATCATCGAATAAGTCTGTCAAACGAAATCCGGCCTTCAGCTGGCCACCGACCTGTTCCTCGTAAGTATGGCTGAATTGATAAGCATCCCCCATGCTCTCAATCAGCTTGCGGTGTTCCGGATTGCGAAGGGGGTTGAATGGCAGGGTATATTCGATTTTCAGGGGTTCCATATCATTTTCAATAAGAAAATTGAACCCGTTATCACAGCCCGCAAGCAGTATGCCACCGGGCTTGAGTATACGATAGCATTCATCCCAAATATGCTGCACATTCTCAACATAGACGTTTGAAACTGGATGAAAAATGATATCAAAACTGTTTTCCCGGAAGGGGAGAGGTTTCGACATGTCCGCTTTTATGATATTTATGGGATAACTTTCCCGCTCTGAGACCATGCGCTCGGCATCCAGCATTTTTTCAGAGTAGTCCAGCACAGTGCATTCGGCACCGAGAGCCGCGAATACGGGCATTTGCTGGCCGCCTCCGCAGGCGAGCCCTAAAAGCCTTGAGCCATCGAGCCGGCTGTTTCGCAGGAAGGGTGCAAACCACTTGTGAGGTACAGGCCTGTTGGGAGTCAGAAGAACGTCCCACTGGCCGTGCTTTGCGGCTTCAAAAGCATCCTGTGAAATGGGAATACCCCATTCCCAGCCCATTTCCACCCATTTATCTATTATCTTTGAGTTATAGTCTGTATAGTTGTCCATTTTAAGATCTCCACGACTTTGAATTGGCAGGCTTGGCTTTTATCCAGCCGTGCTCTATATAATGCTGGTTGTCCAGGCTGGGAGTGTCTTCGTTTTTCAGCGTTGCCTTGTGTATCATTTTGCATGCCATAAACCTGACTGCTTCTTTCAGGCGCATACGCCGGAGGGGCTTTATATTATGTACTTTTTTATAAAGCCTTTTCGTCTTTTTCCGCAGCATTTTTAAACTCTTTGCCGTGATTTTATCCCAAAAAATATCGCCCATCATACCTGCTCCACAGGTATAAATTCTGGACACTCCCATCCAGGAGAAGCTGGTTTTTACATCCTTCTGTGCTGCGCCGTTGGGAGCCCCGACACTGTTTGTAATAATCGCGACAGTTTTTGAAAACATTTCTTTCTTCGGTCTGTGGACCATCCAATGTACACATAAATGGTCCAGAAGCGTCTTGATTGAAGCGGGTGCCCGCAATGCATATACGGGATATGCAAATACAATCAGGTCGGCTTTCAGGAACGATTCCCAGACAGGCATGGTCTTGTCCTTATGAGGGCATAAAGCCTCTCCCTTCATAAAACAGTTTTTACATCCCACACAAAGGTCCGGCATATCCTCCGGATAAAACTCAGTTATAGTAACGTTTTTATCAAAATGCTCAAGGAACATGTTTTTCATATGATAGGTTACCCCTTTGACCGGGGTTCCGTTAATGACCGTGATATTCATACTCTCTATATTCTCCCCTCATAAACCGCTCCGGGTCGCCCTGTTTATGTTTAGTATATCATTTCCCCATGTGAAAACAAGGTAATATGGATAATATACCATGTGTAATGTCTGCGGTTGTCAAACATATGGTCCATTTTTTTAGGAAGTCTGTCAATGGTAAGTAGTAGTAGCGCTGTGGGAAGCGTTGAAAAGTCTAACGCACCTTTTCAATGCTTTCCATAGCTGTTGGACA
>JAAYOP010000156.1 GCA_012520295.1 Clostridiales bacterium
AGACTGAATGAACTTAACTCCGTCGCAGAGAAAATGGCCTCGGGTCTTGAGGGGCAGGACCAGGCCTATTCAGTAATGGTTTTATGCCAAAGGCTAATGGCGGCAACCATATATTACAGAGGGAAGAATCTCGCCGATAAAATAAGAGCATATGACGCCCTGGTAAAATCAGAGGCATCCTCAGAAGGATATGCCATGGCCTTCAAGCTGCTGTGTATGCTAGCGGGGATTGACTGCCGGGTAATAGAGGGCAGGATGAACAGTGAGCGCCATTTCTGGAACATTATAAAAATAGGCAGCGATTACTATCATGTGGACACCTTTATGTGCGACATCGAAGGAATGGAGTCTGCATTTTTGAAGCGTGACAGCGATATGTGGGGAAAATATTGGTGGGATACGGAGGATTATGAGGAGTGTAACGGGAGGCTGACATATGCCGATTTGCTTTCATCCTTGGAGACTGCCGAAGAAGAGGAAGAAGCCGGTCAGGAGTGATTGGGGCGCTTCCCAGCTTCCGTACCGGTGGGAATGACAAAAAAGGCATCGATAGCGGCTATCGATGCCTTTTATTCCTTTCCAAAATCAGTCTGTTGAAAACCCCATGGACGAAAATCGCTACCACGGTTCCTGTGGCGGCGCCGGCCAAAACATCGCTGGGGTAGTGAACTCCGATGTATAGCCTTGAAAAGGATATCATTGCCGCCGGAACATAAAACAGCGCCCCCTTTTTCCCGAGACCTCTGGTCAGGGCATAGGCAGCGGCAAAGCTGGAGCAGGTATGTCCCGAAGGGAAAGACCACGAGTCCGCGTCCGCCAGGTTGCCCATCAAATGCTCAAGTCCTTCCACGGCAATAAATGGCCTTATTCGCTGTATCGTATTTTTTAGCGTAAGATTGCAGACAACAAAGCCCATGGCAAGACACAGCAGCATTAGAAATCCCGTCCGCCTGTATCTAGATGTGATGATAAGCAGTAGGGCGGTCAAAATCCAGAAGATACCCGCGTTTCCGATAAGGGAGAAAAAACACATCACCGGATCCAGAACGGCGTTTCTCAAATGTTCCTGAATAAACAGCAAAATCCCGGCGTCTGCCGAACTTATAAACTCAAAAACAACAATCACCGCCAATAAACCCAGATGCTATACAACAAATGCGCCGGAAGGCGCATTTGCTACACCGTCCGGCGTTCATCTTTGGAGCGGGAAACGGGATTCGAACCCGCGACTTTCGGCTTGGGAAGCCGACGCTCTACCGCTGAACTACTCCCGCAAAAAGAGATTTCAAACCGGGATTTATTATAGCAAACAATACTGATTTTTACAAGATTAATTGATATTTTTTTGAAGGCATCTTTATTTTGCGCCGATTTTAACAAAATATCCAAATGCTGGAGAAGAGCGTCAGCTCAGTCTACGTCCTCTACGACCTCTTTTGGAGGTTTTCCCAGCAATTTTGGATTTCTAAGAAAGAGCCTGAAGTATCTTATGGCCTGGGCATAGTAATAGCCGTCACAGATACGCTCATCGGTGGCCAGGGTATAGTCTATATATTTCTTTGCGCTTACAGTCCCGTCCGCATTCAGCTCATATGCCCTTCTTTTTATGCCGAAGGCCAGAAACATGGGGATGTTTCCAAAGTTATAGAGATGGTGAAAAACAGGGGGAATGCCTATTGAGCCAAGATCGGTAACCACAAGAGAGCCGTGAAAAGGGCTTACATCGGTAAGATAGGTTGGAAGCCAGCCGTGGTAATCCAGCCAGCCAAAGAACCTGATTGCCGCTCTCAGCAGGAAGCGGGGCATTTTCTGCAGCATGCGGGCAACCCTTTCAGTGCTGTTGTCATCTCCCTGAGCTCTGATATTTTCGATTTCAGCCGAAATTTTTTCATAAACCTCTTTAATCCCGTCCGTAGGCTCAAAGACGACCTTTACTTCCGCCTCACCGCTTTCGATGGAAAGCTCTTTTTTTATGGTCATAATAACAACTATATTATTCCTGGCGTATATCCTCTGGCCTGCAATGAAGCGGTTCAAAGCCGGGTATTTTGCTACAATTCTCACATAGGCCGCTATAAAAAAGTGCAGCATTCCTATGCCCTTATAGCCCTCATTTCGCAGCTGGCGCAGGTACTCCTCCGTGGCGCTGATCTCGGCCTGCTCTTTTATGTAGTTTGTTGCGTCATGCCTTTCTTTCATTATGAAGGGGATAAAAGTATAAAAAGGATTCAGGGACCTGAGCAGCCTGCCGTCCTTCCTATCTCCACGTCTTCTTTTGTAATTTTTTCTTCTCATATCGTTCATAATATCCATTATCCACCTTATCGATATTTATTTGTATCCTGCCCTTGTTTACTTTTTTATAAGACTGATGTCAAATATGCCCGTATGACCGGTTAAAGAATACTAAGTGAGTGTCCATAAGTGCTTACCCATAACCGCTATTCATATAGTATAAACTATATAAAAAAATAATCAACTGCGATATTTACAAGGTATGTGTCAAGTAAACGTTGGCAAGTTTCATAACAAGGGAAATTGTTCAGAAAAGCTTGCTGAAATTAATGATGTTAACAAATGAAAGGAACAGTAATCCCCATAATTATTCTTTAAGAGACTGGC
>JAAYOP010000157.1 GCA_012520295.1 Clostridiales bacterium
CATCTTGCATGCATCTCCTTGTTTTTATGTTGGTTTACAAACTCATCTTAACAGGTTTCGCATGCAGGGGGAATAGGTTTTGCTATTCCTCCTTTATTTTTGCCAATTATAATTTTACACTAAGACGATATAGCAGACAGGCAAACTTTAGGTTATAATGGTCGATAATCCTTAAAATGGCCCGAAAACAACATAGATTATGCAAACCTTTACCATATGGCAGTGAGGACAGAGGTTGTAAAATTACAAGTCTGTAAAATAAAAAGGAGAATGAGATGATGAAAACAATAGGATTGCTGGGCGGAATGAGCTGGGAGAGCACCGTTACATATTATCGGGTAATAAATGAGGTTATAAAGGAGAAACTTGCCGGATTTCACAGTGCTAAGGTTTTGCTGTACAGTGTTGATTTTGCCGAAATAGAAAAATGCCAGGCAAGTGAAATGTGGGATGAGGCGGCGGAGATTTTGGCCTCCGCAGCGAAGGGGCTGGAGCGAGGCGGTGCTGATTTTCTGATAATCTGTACAAATACAATGCACAAAGTAGCGGATAAAATCCAGGAAGCAATCACTATTCCGATAATCCATATAGCTGAAGCGACTGCCGATGAGCTGAAAAAACACGGTATAAAAAAGACGGCCCTTCTCGGAACAAAATATACAATGAAGCAGGCTTTCTACAAAGATAAAATTAAAAGCAATGGCATTGAAGTAATAGTGCCCAATGAGCGGGATATGGAGCTTATAAACAATGTCATCTATAATGAGCTGTGTCTGGGCATAATTTCGGAGAAGTCAAAAAAAGAGCTTCTTAGGGTTATAAAAGAGCTTGAGGACGCGGGAGCACAGGGAGTGATTTTAGGCTGTACGGAAATCGGCCTTTTAATAAGCCAGAAGGATACATCGCTGCCTGTATTTGACACAACAAGAATACATGCAAAAAGGGCGGCAATACAATCACTGGATTAATATTTTAACTGCATATGTGAAAACCTGTTTAGACTGGAATGGAAAAAGCATGGAAATTAAAGCATGGAAATTATAATAGACTATAAAAACTATACGAGCTTCTATACTTGCTCTAAGAGGAAAGCGGCCAGAGCCATTATTTCAAGGGGTAACAAATACCTGCTGATATATAAATATGGCGGACTGCAGTTTCCCGGCGGCATTGAAAACGGTGAGAAGCCGGAGGAGGCACTGGTCCGCGAGGTTATGGAAGAGACGGGCCTGCATGTACTTAAGGATTCCATAAAAAAATATTGACCCGTATTAGAAAAAAGAAAGGGCAAATATGACGACTATTTTGAAATGGAAGGGTCTGGGGATCAAAGGGGCCGGCCTGAACAACAGGTTTTGCCGCAGACATATCTTCGCTGACTGAATAGTACCAGGAATTGCCCCCTGTATCAGCATCGCTTTTTATAATCTCTATAATGCCGTGCTCATTTCTACGTGCTCCGTAGTACTCACCGTTTGCGGTACCGAAGCTGAAGCCGGATATCTCCTCGTTATGGGAGCTCAGGACGCTTGCAAAAACTTGTTGTGCTGCGTTTCATCAGACATGTCAAGAATGCCGGTTTCTATAATTTGACGATGAACTTTATTAGCATGATAGGGGCCCTTATAAAACCACTGATTTGATCATGTATATTCCTGCCTATGGTTGCGGCAATACTTTCGGTTGTCTGCTCGGCAGAGGAGAACCAGCTTGTAAAAACCAGGCATCCGATACCGACGATGGATATAAGCATCGCTGATATGAACACAATAATAACGGTCTTTTTAATTGAAATGTTTTTTCTTCACTTGGTGGCACCATCCTTTTGTGATGGCCAGTTATTACATGTTATGCAGGCAGCAGCGTTTAAGTTTTCATGGTTTTCCTGAGCAGTTCAATCGCCTCTTTTTCATACATGGGTTTTCCAATCAGATATCCCTGTATTTTATCACATCCGTTATTCTCAAGGTATTGCTTTTGCACTTCGTGTTCTATGCCCTCGGCTATAACACAGTGCCCCAGTTTGTGCGCCATTGAAATAATATCGCTGGTGATAGCTTCCTCTTCATTAAGATATAACAGCTTATCAATAAAAGACTTGTCGATTTTGAGACAATTAACGTTTAACTCCCGCTCCCTTGCCAGGGAGGAGTATTCTGTCCCAAAATCATCTATGGCGATTTTTATCCCACAGCTTTTTAGCTTTCCGAGGATTCTGTTTATTTCCTGGTAGTTTGAAGCGAATATTGACTCGGTGATTTCAAGACAAATATTTGAAGGATTAACCTGCAAAGCGTTTATTACCTTGAAAAGACTGTCTATGAAATCATTTCTCAGCAACTGAATTGCGGAGATGTTAATGGAGACGTTGATAGTATCATATCCGCAGTCATTCAAGGTTTTTAAAAATTGTAACGCTTTAAGGATGACCTTTTCTCCCAGCGGAATTATGAGTTTTGTTTTCTCGGCTATAGGTATAAAGTCCAGGGGCGGAATCAGACCCAGCTTTTTGCTTTTAATTCTCGCCAAAGCCTCAAAGCCGCAGATCTGATTTGTTTTGAGACTTACAATAGGCTGGTATTGGAGGAAAAATCCACCATCATCTTCGCCGGAGGTAATTTGTGTGAGCTCGTGGTTTATCTCTTCCTCACGCTGAATTTGAGCCTCCATATCCGCATCAAAAAAGCAATAGGCAAAATTGTTTTCATAGGCATTTACTGCTCTTTCAGATACAATAAGAAGATTTTTCAGAAGCTGTTCCACGTCATCTTTATTGTGATCGTTTATTTCGATAACTCCGATGCCACCGCCGGTTCTTTCAATAGTAAGTATGGATTCCAGTGTGCTTGAAATAATTCGGCAGAACTCCTCCAATTCTTTTTTGTCCCTGTAGTTTTTGATATAGTAGACAAAGCGATTTTCATATGTATTGTATAGCATCCGGTCTGGGTTGCAATGCTCTTTGAGAGCATCGGCAACCTTTTTTATCAAATCCTGGCTGTAATGAAAACCGTAGGTCCTGCTCAGCAGATGAACAGCATTAAGGTTAATGGCCACAAGGGCTCTTTTAGTCGATAACGGCGTTTTTGCATCTTCAGCAAGAAGGTTTTCCAAATATCTGCGGTTGTATAGCCCTGTCCATACATCGTGCTCACTTGCGTATCTCAGATTGTTTTCAACACGTTTGAGCTCGGTAATATCAAGGACTATACCCTCCAGGGCCTCCACATTCCCGTCCTTGTCATATATTCCTTCGCCCATCTCCAAAACCCATTTTCGCTCTCCCTGGGCTGTTAAGATTTCATATTCATGCCTGAAGGGCAGCTTTTCGGATAAAATCCGTTCCCATTCTTTCCAGAGAGTCTCTCGGTATTCGGGCGCAATCAGATCATTAAAAGACAAATCCCTGTTGTATAGCAGGCTCTCCGGAGCATATCCTGTTAAATCGTAGCACCCGGCGGATACATATTGCATTGTCCACTCCCGGTCAAGATTGCATCTGTAAGCCAAGCCGGGAAGGTGGGAGAGGAGGACGGATTTGCTGCGCTCACTCTCAATCAATGCCATTTCCGCCTCTTTCCTGGATGTAATATCCTGAACTAGACATATATGACTAAATTTGCCGCTGTCTGGCAAGGTAATTGGTGCGATAACCATATGGACCCATACTACCGACCCGTCTGGCTTAATATATCGCTTTTCCATGCTGTAGCTTTCGAATTCGCCTGAAACAAGTTTATTGAAGTTATCAATGTCCTGCTGCAGGTCATCAGGATGGGTGATTTTAGCCCAGCCAATGCTTAAAAGCTCTTTGCGTGTTCGCCCGATTATGTTTTCAAACATCTGATTGGTAATCAACCCGTTGGGGTTATATTCAATGGTATCATTGCCCAGTGAAACTGATATGCCGATAGGTGCCTGCTGGAATATTATGTCATAAATAGAATTGCGCTCTTGAAGTCCTTTAATATAGTTTTGCTGTTTGAGTATTTCAAGATTTAGTTCAATTCGTGCTTTTAAGATCCTGCTCTCAATGGGCTTCAGCAAATAATCCACTGTCCCCGGGTCTAATTCTTTGATCTCAATTTCAGGTTCATCGCGTTGTGTTATTATAATAACGCGTAGTCCTTCGCTCCGTGAATCTGAGTTCAAAGCTCTGAGAAACTGGAGGCCGTCTGTGCCGGTTAAGCTCAGGTCGACAATGACCAGAGCAATATCCGGGTGAAGCTCAAGCTGCCTGATAGCATCCTGACTGTCGCTGGCAGATAAAACACTGTAATTTCTTAAAGTTTTTTCGATACATAGCCTGTCTGCTTCAGAAGCGCCGACAACAAGTATTTTCAAACCCATAATTCCACCCCCCCTGGAAATATTGCTCACTCATACAAAATTTATATAACATATATAATTAATGGTATTTGATGCCGCAAATGCCCCTTGATATTTAGCGTTGAGGGGTTTCTACATATATTATTTCGACATTTGGCTATCAATTTTTAGGTTTTATTGTATATAAAAATACATAATATTTCCCATAATTCAGGCTGTTGTTTTACATAATATTAATATTTATTCTTATTTTATCATCTGTTAACAGGATAGTAAATGACAAAAGGGTTTAAATTTTCCTTGATTTCAGGCACAAACATATTAATTCGATGGAAAGCATATCAGGTTACGCTATAAAACACCTGATACCGAAACCGCATCGGGTGTTTTCCCGTCAAAGCAGCATGATATTGATTACCGGAGTCTGGCAAGCAGCCATAGTGGGAAATAATTACGGTTCCGAACACATTTGTGTACGGAACCGTAATTATTAGTTAAGCCATGGAAATCATCTTTGCGCAGAGCCGGATTTATTTTTTGTAAAGATATTGACAATCCACAGCAGCAAAACAGATCCAATGATTGCCACCACCAGGCTCCATATATTAAAACCGGTAACTCCGCGGCCTCCAATAAATTGCACTATAAGGCCGCCGATAAAGGCTCCCAGGATACCCACAACAATATTGGCAAATCCCCCCATCTGCGAGTTTTTCTTCATTATTATGCTGGCAATCCAGCCGGCAAGAGCGCCTAAAATTATCCAACTAATGATATTCATTTGCTATCATCACTTTCTTATATAATTTCAAATTATATTCTTTGCGGATTTATCAAAAATACGCATATCCCGGCATATATTAATGAATTTTGGAAAAGAAAGCGCCCTGCCTGACAGCGCGGCTGCTCTGACGGATGATGGGCCGGCAATTACGAGAAGGACGAAGATGGCTGGCCAACGGACTGTTATGAGTATAATTCGACCGATGAGGTGCTCACATACTGGACAGTCAACTTTACTCCCCGGCACCTGCCAGAGGACGGTCTTGACGGCATTGATTTCTGCATGAAGGAGAAGAGTCTGACCGGCGTGGATATTGAATATTATATAATCCCTTCGGAAACCAGGCAGGAGAATTTCACAGCGCTGCTTGCAGCCGTTAATCTACCGGACATTCTCCTTGCGGATGCCCAGGGGATATATCAGGAGGCATATGACAGCTACATGGCGAAGAAGGCGGCACGGAACCCATGATTTGCGCTCTGAAAACAAACAGGCGTCCCCTGTAAAGCAACGAAGCTTTACGGAAGACGATGCTTTGTATTTTCCAAAAGAGCGTTTTGCTCTTTTGGAAAATGCGTTTCATGAAACGCAATTGTTCAGTGGACATTAAA
>JAAYOP010000019.1 GCA_012520295.1 Clostridiales bacterium
ATGGTTCATCCTCCTCGGTTTGGTATTTGTTTAGCAACTATATTTTACCGAGGTATGAGCTTTGGCTCAACTCCTTTTTACACCATTATATAGACTTAATCTCAATAGCATCCAGGACGAGTGAAGAGTTATTCAACCTTACCATATAATGAAAAAATAGCTGTAAACATCGCCGAATATGTGCTAGAATATATGCAGGATATTTATAAGTACCAGGGGGAAAAGGTGTTTTTATGCTTGAAATCCGCAATCTGTCAAAGACCTACAAGGGCGGAAAAACCGCTGTCAACAATTTGAGCCTTCATGTTAGGCCGGGAGACATATATGGGTTTATAGGCCATAACGGGGCGGGGAAGACAACCACACTCAGAGCTGTTGTGGGAGCTCTGGATTTTGAAAACGGAGATATTTATATCGATAAGATGTCCATAAAGACAAAGCCGGTCGAGTGTAAAAGGATAATGGCGTACATTCCGGATAACCCGGAGCTGTATGAGAACCTGACAGGAATCCAGTATATAAAATTTATCAGCGATATCTACGGAATATCAAAGAAGGAGCGCATGGAGAGGATTTCCAAATATGCGGATGCATTTGAAATGACGCCGAATTTGGGGGACATAATAGGTTCCTACTCCCATGGCATGAAGCAGAAGCTGGCCATTATCTCCGCTTTGGTACACATGCCGAAGCTGATGGTGCTGGATGAACCGTTTGTGGGGCTGGATCCAAAGGCAGCATATACGCTAAAGGGGTTCATTGCCGAGCTTTGCTCACAGGGCAGCGCCGTCTTTTTCTCAACCCATGTTCTTGACACAGCCGAGAAGCTGTGCAACAGGATAGCAATAATAAAGGAAGGTATTCTCGTAGCGGAGGGCGAAACCGAAAAGGTCATAGGAGATGCCAGCCTGGAGCAGGTATTTTTGGAGTTGACAGACAATGAGTAGACTGATTAGAGTATACTTTTTAAATACCCTGAAGCTGAACAATCTTAAAAAAGGCGAAAACAGAGGCAAGGCATGGGGCTTTTTGTTCCTGATGATTTTTGTTGTATTCTCGATGCTGTCAACTATGGTCGCGTACAGCTATTTGCTTGGCAGCGCTCTTGAGTCAGTGGGGGCACTGGAGGTATTGCCTGCGCTGTTTATGACTGTGGCAAGCATTTTTGCACTGATTTCCGTGCTGTTTACCACAAAGGGAATTCTTTTCGCTTTCAAAGACTTCGATAGTCAAATGTCCTTTCCGATCTCCGCCGGAAAGGTAGTTGCCAGTCGTATAACGATACTGTATTTATACGAGCTGATATATACACTGGTAATAATGGTTCCTTCCCTGGCGGTTTACGCGGGGCTTGCGCGTCCTGGAGGGGAATTTTATCCGATAGCACTTATAACCCTGTTATTTATACCGATAATTCCGATTGTTATAGGTGTTTTATTGGGCACCCTGATTTCAATTGCAACAGCTAGATTTCGCAAGGCAAACGCCGCCAGGATTATTGTATTGTTCCTCTTTTCGCTGTTTATAATGGCAGTCAGTTTTGCTATGCAAAACGTGACCAACGAGGCGGCAGAATTTCTGAAGAATACCATGCATAACCTTTACAGGCGATATCCGCCCGTTATGCTCTATGCGAAGGCACTGAGCGGCGATTTATTAAACGTATTTATTTTTATTGCTGTTTCACTGGCTCTTTTCGTGCTGTTTTCTCTTGTTGTGGGAAGAATATTTAAGAAGGTAAATACGAGTATAACGGCAGTATATACCCGCAGAAACTACAGGTTGACCGGAATAAGAGAATCCGGAGCTCAGAGCGCGCTTTTTATTAAAGAGTTAAAAACCTACTTCGGATCGGTTTTGTATGTGCTCAATACAGCATTTGGTATGATTATTCTGCTCATTGTGTCCATAGCCATTATCGTTTTGGGACCGAAGGGTGTAGAGAATATACTCAATATACCTCTGTCCGCTCCCCTTATAACGAATGTTTTACCCCTTGCGATATGCCTTATTATAAGTCTGAGCTCCACCTCAGCCGTTTCCATATCAATAGAGGGAAGCAGGTATTGGCTTCTAAAGACGCTGCCGGTATCACACAAGCAGATATTTATCGCAAAAATCGGCGTTAACCTGGCAGTCACCGTACCTATAACTATAATAAGTGCTTTTCTGATTTCCTTAGCCCTAAAACCGGGTTTGCCAACTGTTGTTTTCATGTTTCTGACACCGCTGGCTTATTGTCTGTTCACATCCGTGGTGGGTTTAACGATAAACCTTTTCACACCAAAATTGAAATGGAAGAATGAGGCTGAAGTTATAAAGCAGAGCTCCTCTGTTTTGTTTACAATGCTTATTGGATTTGCAGCATCGGGTCTGCCGCTTTATTTCATGTTTACCACGGGCAGCATAAAAATAATGATGGCGACCACTGTGGCAGTTCTGTTGGTAGCTGTTTTACTGCTCATTTATCTGATGAGATATGGTGGGAAAAAGTTATACTCACTGACAGTGTAAGAAGTTTTAAAGTGCAATTTCAACGGATAAAAGGGAGGCAATGAGATGAGAGATTTCGCAGCGGAAACAGAAAAAAGAATAGCCTTTATACAGGATTGCCTGAAAAACAGTTCTGCTTCAGGTATCGTATTTGGAAACAGCGGCGGTAAGGATGCCGCACTTGTCGGAGTACTGTGCAAGCTGGCTTGTGAAAATACCGTGGGAATTATCATGCCCTGTCAGACAAAGAGAAATTATGGGTCGGATATGGCTGATGGCAAGCTGTTTGCAGAACAATTTAATATAGAAACAAGAATAGTGGATCTGACCTCCCAAAAGCTTCAGGCGATTGAAAGCCTGAGCGAGATATCGAAGCTGAACGAAGGGGCGATAACGAATATTGCACCCAGACTCAGGATGATGACACTATATGCTATAGCGGCCTCAGAAAATCGACTTGTGGCAGGTACCGGGAACCGCAGTGAGATATATATGGGATATTTTACTAAGTGGGGAGACGGAGCGTATGATTTTAATCCGATTGCAGACCTGACCGTTACAGAAATATATGAGTATCTTAAATATCTGAAGGTACCTGCAAATATCATTGAGAAAGCGCCCTCCGGAGGCTTGCGTGACGGGCAGACGGACGAGGAGGATATGGGGATTTCTTATACCGCAATTGATCAATACCTGCTCTCGGGCAAGGTGTCCGAAAAAGACAGGCAGATAATCGAGGATTTTCACACCAGAAGCGAGCACAAAAGAAAGCTTCCGATTGTTTATGGCAGATAACGGATAGCGACAGTGTAAAAGCATAATAAAAGCAGCATGGGAATTGATGCAATGCATCCGTTCCCATGCTGCTTTTGAAGTTATCGGCTACGGGTATGATGTATCTGAAACGGTCAAAACAGGTTTGTTCTGCCCTTCAAAAAGAGCATTTTGCTCTTTTTGCAAATGCGTTTTGCAAAACGCATTTATTCAGAGGGCTTATTTAGCTTGTTGTTAAACTGTCAGGGCCCGATGTAGTATGACTGCCATCTCGGCACGCCTGAGGTTGCCAAGGGGGTTGAGCTTAAAATCGTCAGTTCCCTTAATAACTCCGGATTTTACAAGGGCTTGAACCGCCTTGACAGCATAGTCTGAGATTTCGTTTTTGTCTTTAAATTCTGCGATGTCTGAAGGTGAGCCTGCCGCGAGCTCGGAGCCGCTGACCTGCAGAGCGCGGTATGTATAGTACATGGCATCCTGTCTGGTCAAAAGCACCTCAGGGTAAAAGTACTTCCCTGTCTCGTTTGTAATGCCCAGTGCCTTTGCGGCGTTTATGGCATCATAATAATAGCTGTCCTTTGGCACATCGATGAAGCTGCTTTGAGTATCGGATGTAAATCCGAATGCCCTGTAGAGCATAAGGATGAAATCGCCCCTCTTCATATAGCTGCCGGGACTGAATTTGTTTCCGCCCGTTCCGATGATAATCCCGTTATTATACAGGTAGTCAATAGCGTCCTTCGCCCAGGAATAATTGGCAAGGTCCGTAAAAGGATTTGGCCCTGTTGATTTTATTTCGATTTTTACCGTACCGGAGCAGGAGGTACCGTCAGCGGCGTATCCGGTGAAGGAAATGCTGACTGTGCCCACATAGTCCTTGGCCGGCACAAAGGTTATATAAGACAGGTATGGGGATGAATCCACATTGTATTGGGAGGATGCTGTTACTGCCGTATTATAGACTGATGTTGAGATATAGTTGTAGTACATAGTACCCGAGGTTGCCTTGGGCAGTGTGAACTTCACATATTTCAGAGGAAGACCTGTGGCGGCGCTAAAGGCTTTATTGAAATCCTGCTCCTTGAAGGTGACGGCCTTATTTTTCTCGGTCGTGTACTTTAATTCGCAGACGCTGCTTTGGCCGCTGCCTACGGTGATTTGAATGGTTCCCCTTGCGGATAAATATCCGTTTGCGGAATAGCCTGTGTAGTTTATCGTCACAATTCCTGTATAGTTTGCTGCAGGAACAAATGTGACACTGTCAATGGAAGGTGAAACAGAGGTAAAATACGGCGTGCTCTCGGTAACCGGGTTCTGTGTTGATGTGGAGCTATAGCTATAATATAGTTTGCCGGCCGCGGAGGGCGGAAGTGAAAAGTAAACATAGGATAGGTTAACCTTGTTAGCTTCGCTGAACACTGTATTCAAATCCCTTGCTTTCAGCGTGACCGGCGTATTTTTTGCGGTATAATATGATATCGTTCCCATGTCAGCCGAGCCCACATTGATCTGAATAATTCCTGATGCCTGATTACCGTCCGTATCGTATCCCGTATAGGATACTCTAACCGTACCGCTGTAGTTTGCGGCTGGAACAAAAGTCACATAGTCCAGAAACGGAGGAAAACCAACGAAGTAGGGAGAGGTTTCCGACACCGGACTCTGGGCAGATATGTTTTCGTAGTTGTAATACAATGTGCCCGCGGACGAAGAGGGAAGCTTGAAGTAAACATAATTGAGGTTTGTGCCTGTGGCCTTTTCAAAAGCCGATACCAAATCCTCAGATTTTAAGGTTATGGGAGTGTTTTTTGGCGTGTTATATGTAATTGAGGAGGTGCCGGTTGTTCCCACATTTATATCTATATACCCGGTCTTAGGAGATCCGTTTACATCAAAGCCCGTATAGGTTATGGTGACGGTTCCTGTGTAATTCATAGCCGGAACGAAGGTTACATAATTCAAATAAGGAGCATTGTTTACAAAGTAAGGTGTGGTTGAAGAAACCTGCTTCCTGTTTGATACGGAGGAATAGTTATGGTAGAGGGTGCCCGTTGAAGATGAGGGCAGTGTGAATAAGACATAGGACAGGCTGTTGCCCGTAGCCTCCTGGAAGGCCGAAGCAATATCGGTGGCAGAGAAGGTAACCGGTGAATTTTTTGCTGTGTTATAAGTTACCGTGGCCAGACCGGTGCCGGAGGAACCGACATTTATCCTAATATAGCCTGTTGAGGGATTGCCGTCTTTATCAAAGCCCGTATAGGTTATTGTAACAGTTCCGGAAAAGTTGCTTGCGGGAACGAAGGTTACATAATCCAGAAATGGAGCGGAGTTAACAAAATAGGCTGTTGTGGCTTTTACCGGAGTGCGACTGGAGGATACCGAACCGTAATATAAAGTGCCCTCTGAAGGAGATGGGATGGTGAAGAAAACATATGTCAGTTCGGTGCCCGTAGTGCTGTAAAAGGATGATACTATATCATTGGAATTGAAAGTTGCGGCTGTGTTTTTGGCGGTATTGTAGGTCACCGTGCCGGTGCTTGCCGAAACATCGATATTTATCTGTATGGTACCGTTCAGTGATGTGCCATCGGTGCTGTAGCCCATATAGCGGATTGCAACGGTTCCCGTGAAATTTGTTGCCGGAACAAATGTAACAAGATCCAGATAAGGGGGAATACTTATAAAGTATGGGAGATTATCGGTTACCAGGTCCTGGGTCGAGGAAGAATAGCTGTAGTATAAGGTACCTGCAGAGGTTGAGGGTTGTGTGAAATAGACATATGCCAATTCTTTGCCCGTTGCCCTGCTGAATGCATTATATAAATCAATGGATCTTATATTTACCGGCGAGTTTTTGGCTGTGTTATAGCTGACGTGCCCGCTGTCTGACACGCCGGAGGTACCCACATTGATTTCAATGTAGCCATCATATGGAATCCCCAAATTCGTATAGCCCGTATACGAGATTGTGACTTTGCCGCTAAAGCCGGCAGAAGGAACAAAGGTCACATTGTTCAGCAACCGATTTAAAGAGGAATAGCTTGTGTAGTATGACGTATTTTCAGAAACAAGACTCTGCGAAGAGGAGCCGTAGTTATAGTAAAGGGCTCCGTAAATCGGTGAAGGCAGGGTAAAGGTTACGTATGACAGGCTTTTCCCCGTTGTGTTTAAAAACACATTCTTAAACCGGGATGAATCAAATCTGACCGGGGTGTTGATGGCTGTTGAATATGTAACATGATTGGTGGTGCCTATGCCTGACGAAGCTACGTTAATATGTATAAAGCCAAGGGCGGACATTCCCGAACTGGAATAACCCGTGTACGCGATAGTGAAAATTCCGGTATAGTCTGCTGCGGGGACAAAGCTGATTTTGTCAATCAGCTTGCTGCCATAGTGTAAGCTGCTCACATAGTAGGCGGTGTCGGCAGTAACAGGGCTGTTGTCCCTGTATGGTGAGTAATCATAATAAAGGGTTCCGTAATAAGGCTGCGGCAGCGAGAACTTTACATAGGACAGCATTTGTCCCGTGGAATTATAAAAGTCGGCGTAAAAATCGCTGGCTTCAAAGGATACCGGGGTATTCATAAGGGTGGTATAAGTCATACCGCCGCTTTCCGATATCAAGATAGAGCCTGTTCCTGTGGACGAAAATCCGCTTTCATTGGACACTCTCCATGTAAAAGTAGCGGTTCCGGCTGTTCCTGCAACAAATCTCAGGCTTCCGATTGTGGAAGGTGTGAACACTGTGGGAGAGGTAAAGGGGGTCAGTCCATTGTACCATGTGCCATAGCCTGAATTTACCGGGGTGATTTCTATATGTTCCAATGTGCCGTTGTTTAGATTTATGCGGTTATTAAAATCACTCAGTGAAAATGCTACTGTGTCTCCGATATCGGCTGTTTTTGAAATAGTAGACACTATTGTGGGTACGGAGATATTATTAATATGGATAACACCGTGTCCCGGTGTCGAATACCCGGCTTCGTTTGATACTTCCCATGTGAATGAGACGGAGCTGTCGGCCGCCGTACTATATGCGGTGAATTTAAGGTTTTGTATGGTGCTGGGAGTAAAAGTAGCACTTCCGATAATCCTTTTGGTGCCGTCATACCAGATGCCCTTATCGGTGGTGCCGGGTGTTATTATTATATTTTTAAGCTCTCCGCCGTTAAGGTTGCAGCGCCCCAAAAAGTCGTTTTTTGTGAATGTGACCGTAGAACCCGCGGGTACGGATTTGCTTATGGCCGAGGAGATAGTCGGTTTACCAATGGATTTAACGGTGATATTCAGATTGGCAGAGCCAATTTCCGTGTTTCCATAATATGCGACGACTTTATATGTAACTGTGCCGGAGGTCACGGCATCAAAGGCCAAACTGCCTACATTCTCAAGGGATATTTTTGTGTTAAACTCATAGTTTTCATACTGCTTGGTACCTGGGTTTAAATATTTTAATGTGCCGCAGGCCAGGTTGCTGCCTTTTATGGCAAAGGCATCGATTCTGCCGTCATTAGGTGTGTATACTCCCTTTGTCAAATCGTTCAGAGTGAACAGGATATCGTTTGAGCCGGCAGTCAGGTTAGCGCTTGCCACGGTCATCGAGATGGTGCCTGAATATGTGGGCTTTTTCATTGCGGACCGCTTTACAGTTATTGAATACTCGGTTGAATCTGTGGTATTGTTATTTCTTGTATATTCAACGGTCATTTTAACCGCAGGTCCATTGACTGTAGCTACTGGAGAGTCAAAATAGTGTATAAACGTCGAAATGCCCGACGCTTTTTCTATGGTCATTTGTGTGGAAAGATCAAGGGTGTCTCCCACATATCCGTATGGTACCGTTAACGTAATGGCCCTAGTTGAAGAGCTCGTAATCGAGACGGTGTTGGTATCGGCATGCCCGATTTTTGTAATAACAAGCTCATTGCTTGCCGCAAATACCGACAGCTGCATGAAGCTGCAGGTTATCACAAGGATGAGCAAGAGGGCCGCAACACGTTTTAGATGTTTTTTCATATTATCCTCCATTCCTTACTTACCCAAATAGCCTATAAAACAGGTGGAGGTACGCGGCGCAGTGTACGGTGAATTGGTCCTCATTTCACGCCACCCTCCAATATATTCGCTTACTATGTAAGACGATGCATATGGCAGATTGTTCCTTATGCCGTGTCGAATTAATTCTACATTATTTCCATTAAAATTACAAGATTATGTAAATCTTTTCCTTATCTATTTTCCCAGGAGGATGCGCCTGAAAAGATAGCGGAAGATACCCAGTTCTTTTCTTATTATGGCTTCGGTCTCGGTATATAGGTCGCATAAGGCCTTTATATCACTGTCGGAGACTTCCCCCAGGCCAAATCTGTGTGATATTACAGGGCGGCAGATGCGGCTCATCCTGTCATTACCCATATGCTCGTCAACTTTCCGGGTAAAGGTGGAAATTGTGTCTGCGTTCTCCACTTTAAGCCCCAGGAAACCCAGCTGGCCGAGGAGCTTTCGGTAGGCAGCGTCCAGCCTGTCGCCCCT
The DNA here is from genome assembly GCA_012520295.1 of Clostridiales bacterium. Lineage (GTDB taxonomy): Bacteria > Bacillota > Clostridia > Oscillospirales > Oscillospiraceae > JAAYOP01. The sequence continues at coordinate 8,803 of JAAYOP010000019.1, forward strand.
GTCCTGATATCTGCGGCACAGTCGCCTGTAATAGCTGTCCGCTCCGATATTTGCCGAAATAAAGCGGATTATCAGGACAATGATAAGCAGGAGAATTGCCCCGCCGGGTATAATGAGGAGCTGTGGCCACAGGCTCCGGCCTGAGTGGATGACTTCCACCTGGGGAGTTTCAATGATGATTTCGTCGGCAGGGTCACCAATAATCACTTCGTTTACTGGAGGCTGCGGTGTCTGGATGGGTTCGGGTGTTTCATCGGGAATATCTGTCTCGACTGGCTCGTGAAGGCTCCAGCCCGACGGGTCAAAGGCTACCCAGCCAATGCCTGAGAAATAAATCTCAGTCCAGGCGTGGGCAGTTCTGTTTGTGGCGGTATAAGAAGCTTTGCGACCGTCGGGAGATGGCATCATGGCATAGCCTGTACAGTATCTTGCCGGAAGCTCCGCGCAGCGGGCTAAAACGGTCATAGCGCTGGCAAAGTATGTACAATAGCCCTCTCTTGTTTCAAGAAAGTAATCCACAAAGTCCCTGTCTTCGGGAACATCGCCCGGAGTCAGGGTGTATACACAGTTTTCGGACAACCAGTTGTTAATGGCCATAGCTTTTTCGTATGGAGAGTTTGCGCCCGCTGTAATATCCGCCGAAAAAATTGAGACCCTTTCCGGCAAATCGGCAGGCAGCTGCAGATATGTTTCCTTGATATCGTCGTAATAGCTGTCTTCTGTTTCGGAAGCCAGCTTCTCAAGCTCCAGCATAATTCGGTCGAAATTCGGTACGCTGCGATCGTAGACGACTGTATTTATCACATATGGCGAATATGCCTTCCAGCTTTCCTCGTAATAAAGCTCGGACTGAAGATTGAAATACGCGTCAATTTTAGCGCCGGCCCGGGTTGTTGCCGCAAGGGGCTTGCCCCCGTAAAAAAGAGTATAGCTTCTGAAAGTGGGAGTTATTCTGATAGTTACAGTGTCGGTTATGGTTTCATACAGTTCTGTTGCGGCCCTACCCCCATATGGCTTATCCAGGCTGAAGACGGCCCTGCGCTTGCCCTGCCATATTGCACTGTGAAACCTAAATCTGCCTATTTGACCGGAGTCGTACCAGTAGCTTCCCATGTATGTATCATTTACGCTGCCCAGTAAAAGAACCGGGATATCGGTTTCTATCCTGAGCACAACATCATTTGTCGGGTTAATATCACCGCCCAGCCTGTCACCATAGGGCTGATAGCCGGAATGAGAAATACTGTATGAGCCCATTCCCCCGATTCCATATATGTGAAAATCCAGATAGTCAGAGATATCTGTTATTAAATAATCCAGCCATTCTGCCTGCCAGCTGCCGTTTGTCTTGGGAGAGGTGGCAAAGGAAAAAAGGAGAATTATTAAAGCTATAACGAAAGCGGGGATCTGCATCATACCCACAGGGAGCTTTTCGCTCTCAGGATTCTTTCTGCTTATCATTCGGCCCGTATGCTTGGCAAGGGATGTAGACATGGAAACCAGACATGGAGCAAAAACAGTTAGTAAGTGCTCGGGAAGCCTGAAATATACCCAAACCAACAGAGCGCAAAATCCCACAGGCTGAATGGCAAAAATAAAAAACCTTCTGAAATATAAATATATAACAAAGGTGACAGGCAGGGCCACGGCCATTTGAACAATTATTATACTTCCGTTTTCAGAGTATGGAAGCATAACCGGGTAGGCCGCCATTACCCATTGATAAAAGCCTCTCACATATTCTATCAGGTCGTTGCCAAAGCCGAAAATAGTGCAAAAAATCAGCGAAAGCACAGCTCCGCCGACGACTATCAGAGGGAAAAGCCACCACTTGCGGGAGAAAATTAAGATTATTGCCAGGCTGAGCATGCATAAAAGCAGGCAGTACCACAGGCTCCTGTCATGTCCCAGTAAATTCAGCAGCACCATGGAAAGGGCACAGGAGGCGGACAGGCAGCATATACTGTCTCCTATTATGTCGGATTTGTTGATTTTTTTTATTTTGAGAGGAAGGTTCAGCTCAGTCATGTGAAATTCCCCAATCCAAGCGGTACATTATCGCCCGTGTTTATATACAGTGTGTGCAGGCTTTCATTTTGCGACTTTTCTTCATCGTCTATCAGAATAAGCGTCACCGACTGCATATATATCTGCATTTCCTTGAGTATGGATATAAGCTGCTTGTCCGGATGCCGTGTCAAAACAAACAGGGAACAGGCTTCTTTTTCCCCGGCAGTTAGTATTTCAAGTGTCCGGATAAGTCTGTCCTCCTCGAAGTATTCAAGCTTGGCAAGCCAGGTGTGAATTGGAGCGAAATCATGGGTGCTCTCGCACTGTGTTATGCCGCTGACGGGGGCCGCTGCAGCGACACCTGTGCTACGGCCTCTTTTTAAGCTGTAAAGGGCAAGGCTTGCCGCGCACTGACACATCGTATCGGCATAATACGCCGCGTCCTCACCCTCAAGGCCTCTTTTACAACTGTCCAGAATTATCAGGGACTTCTCGCGAAGAGTAATATCATATTGCTTTACATATAGCTCTGCGTGCTTCACTGAATTCTTCCAGTGTATACGTTTCGGAGAGTCTCCCGGCCTGTAGCTGCGCATACCGGAAATACCGTCTCCCTGCTCGGCCTGCTTTAGATACGATGCGCCGAAAAGCTTTGCGTCCCAAACCCTTGCCGCGACCGCACCCGGTTCCTCGGCCCTGGGATACACAAGGAGCCTTGCCATTTTATAAAATGACTGATTGCGCATGTCAAACCTGAGGGTCATAAGCCCGAAAATATCTGTCAACCGAACAACTGTCATACCCACTTCATAGCTTCCCCTGTATGGTGCCTTTACATCTATTTCAAAGCTTTTTTCGCTAAAGGGAGCCAGGCTGAAAACCAGCTTTATATCCTCGCGCATGGATACCACATCCACGTCTATTTCCATCAGGGATAGGGGTATAGGTTTTTCATTTGCTATTTTTATTCTTAATACCGTGCTGCTGCCCGCGGTTATTGCCTCAAGCTCCAGCATCTGAGTATAGCGAAAGGTCTTTACCGTCCACAGATCAATAAAGAATACGGCACAAAGAAGCAGTATTTGCATAAAAAGCACAGTATAAAATACTGTAAGGCCGGTATAAAGTCCAAAAAACAAAACCACCGGCATTAAGCCATAGTAAAAAATCCTGGTGAGTCTCATGATAACCATCCAATCCGGCTTTTTATAAAGCCCGCCGTAAAGCCAGTACTGATAAGACAAAGGCTGCAACAGATCAAGGCTGTCACGTTACGGCGGGAACCCTGATGGAGCGAATGATTTCATCCAGAATACTCTCCGGGGCTTCTCCTGTAAGGTTGCTTTTCGCATTGAGAACAAGCCTGTGAGCAAGTACAGGCTTCACCATGGCCTGTACGTCGTCCGGCAATGTGAAGCCGCGGCCTCTGAGCATGGCATGGGCCATTGCCGCATTCATCAGGGCAAGAGAGCCGCGGGGACTTACGCCCAACGCTATTCTTTTATCTTTTCTCGTTGCCTCGGAAATGAGCACGATGTATTCCATCACCGGCTCGGCACAGATTATCCGGCCGTGCTCCTCCCGTAGAGAAAGTATATCCTTTCCGGACGCTACGGGCTCTACTGTCTCGATTGGTCTTAAGCCCTTGTTCTTTGCCAGTATCTCTATCTCCTGTTTTCTGTCCGGATATCCCATGGGAATTCTCATGAGAAACCTGTCCAGCTGGGCTTCCGGCAGAGGGTATGTGCCAACCTGCTCTACCGGGTTTTGTGTGGCAAGAACCATAAAAGGTTGCGGAACGGGATATGTCCTTCCGTCGATGGTAACCTGTCCCTCCTGCATGACCTCCAGTAAGCTGGATTGGGTTTTGGGGCTTGTTCTGTTAATCTCATCGGCCAATACAATCTGACTCATAACTGCGCCCGGATTTACTTCTCTTTCCCCTGTTTTGATGTTGAAGGATACATAGCCGGTTACATCGGAGGGCAGTACATCGGGCGTAAACTGAATTCTCTGGAAGCTGCAGTTGAGCGAGCGGGCAAGAGCGGTGACAAGGGTGGTCTTCCCGACTCCTGGTACATCCTCAATCAGGACATGCCCCCCGCAGACAAGGGCTGCCAGCACCATTTCAATAACATCGTTTTTTCCGACTATGACCTTTGCTATATTATCCCTGATTTTTGTCAGCAAATCCATTATTTCTTCTTCTCTGGCCATATCCACCGTCCGTTCTAATCAATAATACATTTGTTTCCATTATATATGAACCAATGAATTATTTCAATTGCAATATCATATAGGCGGCATGATCGTAGGGTGGTATGCCTTATGCAACGCCAAGAATTCTCAGAGCCAGGCCGGTAAGGAGATATATGGTGATCAGGGCACCGCCGTAAAAGAGGCTTTGCTTTATAAATACTTTTTTGGCCGGCTTAATTGACGGGAACAAAAACCCTTTGCCACATTCCGGAGTTCTGTATGAGCTTTTTTCAATCATCTTTTTCACCCCTTCGTATTTAATGCCTGTTTGCAGTGCAATTGAATTGCGGCTCATGCCCGCAAATCCATTCAGGCAGTCAATAAAATGCATAATGCGAAAGCATTTGTTATCTGCATGTCCGTTGTTGAAAAATCGGAGCGGAGCTGACAGGGCGGGGATTACAAGGATTGTTTCATGTTATGCCGCTTCTATTTCTTCCATTTCCTTTTCTGCTTCCAGCTCGCTGTCTGCTGAGAATAAAAATTTGCCGTCCTTTGAATACACTTCAATATGGCCTCTTACACGCCGGATTTCATATTTCATGGCTTCTCCTCCTTCCCGATAGCAGTTCACTGTTTATCCTCTGATACCAGTATATACAAATAGGTGTCCCATAAACAGGATAGATAAAAACGTGAAAAAACCTGCGGAACTATGGAGAAAATCCATAGTTCCGCAGGTTTAATATTTACCTGAACTGCGTTATCTTTCGCTGTTTAAAAGTCTTTCCACCGTCGCCAGACGGACTGCCACACAAAGCAGGTGAGCCGCAGTACCCAGCTCCTTTGTGGACGGAAAGGTGGGAGCAATGCGAATATGGCTGTCATCAGGATCTTTTCCGTAGGGGAAGGCAGCGCCGGCACCCGTCAGGGTAACGCCTGCCTGCCTGCACAGCTCCACGGTGCGGGCTGCACAGCCCTTCATGGTATACAGGCTTAAAAAGTAGCCTCCCCTCGGCTCCGTCCATCTGGCTATATTTCCGAAGGGGGCAAGACCTTTATTGAAGGTATCTATTACCACATTAAATTTAGGGGCTATTATTTCAGCGTGTTTTTGCATATGCTCGGCAATGCCGCCTTCATTTTTCAGGAATCTGACGTGACGGAGTTGATTGACCTTGTCAAAACTTATAATATTTGAAAAAAAGTAATTGGTGATGGCTTTCATAATTTCCAGGCAAGCCCCCAGCGCTGCCACTCCCGAGCCGGCAAATGTAATTTTGCTGGTGGAGAAAAACAAGAGGGGACGGCACTCGTTTCCTGCCTTTCGGCATTGCTGCAGAATGTTCGGACAGGTTTCCCGGATATCCCCCAGATGGTGTACCCCATAGGCGTTATCCCAGAAGATTTTAAAATCCGGTGCCGCCGCTTTCATGTGGGCAAGACGTGTCACCGTGTTGTCCGAATAGATATATCCGTCAGGATTGGAATATACAGGAACGCACCAAATGCCCTTGACTGCCGGGTCTCTTACCAGCTCTTCCACCATGTCCATATCAGGGCCGTCCGGCAGCATTGGAACGGATATCAGCTCAAATCCAAATGTTTCCGTGATACGGAAATGACGGTCATATCCCGGTACAGGGCATATAAACTTTACTTTATTACAGTCCTTCCAGGGGATTTTGGCCCCGGGGAAGCCGAAATTCCAGCCCAGGTTTATCATATGATACATCAAATGCAGGGAGGAATTGCCGCCCACAAAGGTTTCAGCCGGACTTACTCCCAGAATTTGAGAAAAAAACTGCCTCGCCTCGGGAATGCCCTCAAGATGGCCGTAGTTTCGGGCATCCGCTCCGCTGCTGTCCATATAGTCCGTTATTTTCAGCATATCCAGCGAAAGGTCAAGCTGCTCCCGGGACGGCTTGCCCCTTGACATATCCAGTTTAAGATTCATATTCTTAAAAGCGGTATATTCCCTCAGAAGATTTTGCTGTTCTGCTATAAGTTCGTCTCTGTTCATGGCGAGATAATTCATATGAGCCCCCCCTTTATTATCAGCCCGTATGGATGGTTTGTGAATTATTTAACCCGGCATATTTCATTTTACGCCAAAATGGGGTTGGCGGAAAAACACTGCAATTATGCCGAAACCAGACTGCTTCTGGTAATTATAATATAAATGCCGCTATAAAACAATAAAAAATAATAGTATTATACTTGCAATATTTATATGACGAATATGCATATTTTATAAGATTTCGCTATTAAAGTATTGCCTGCGCCATAATATGTCAATTATAAATCGTAAATATGCTTTAAATTACATGAGATATGTGGTAATGTACTTAAGATAAGCAGTCAATATGGAAGATAACGGATGTGGCATATAAAAATGGCCTATGTGAGTGTGATTGTACCTGTATACCAGGCAGAAAAGCATATTGAAAAATGTGTTAATTCAGTTTTAGAGCAGACCTTTACCGACTGGGAACTAATCCTTGTAGATGACGGCTCGAAGGACGGCAGTGGTGCAATTTGCGACAAATTTGCACGGTCAGATACCAGGATTAGGGTTATACACCAGGAAAATACCGGGGTGAGTGGGGCAAGGAATGCAGGCATTAAGGCTTCCTCCAGTGAGTATATAGCCTTTTTGGACAGTGATGATTATTATAAACCTGATATGCTGGACAAGCTGATTGGGGCATTGAAAAACTCAGGGGCGGACAGTGCTGGCTGCGGGCATATTTATTTATATCCTGACGGCAGAGCGGTTCCGGAAGCCCCCGTACTGTCTGCAGGGGTATATGGAGCCGAAGACATCAGGAAAGGTCTGGTGCGTCCTCTGCTTCGCGACAGACTTGAGGGCGAAATAATAAACGGCTATGTAGTTCGTTTTTTATATAAGTCAAGCATAATAAAGAAAAATAATATTGAATTTACCGGCGCATATCTGGAAGACGAGTTATTTTTGATTGAATACTTCAGTCTCGCAGGCAGGCTTTCAACAGTGGATGAACCCCTGTATGTATACTATATCAATCCCCATTCGGTTACACGGAGATATTTGAAAGACTATACGTCGGTTTTCAGGCACTCCCTGGAAATGAAAAAAAAGCTGGTTGATAAGTATAAAATCAGCGGAATTGATGGCTGGATTGACCATACCTGCTGGGCGGGACTGCTGATAGCAGTGGCAAACGAATTTGCCCCTGGCAACCCGGCCGGATTTTTACAAAAACGAAAAAAGCTTATCTCCCTGTGCAGGGAGCCCCTGTTTGCCGATGCGATTAAAAATCTGAAACCTGAAAATGTCCGCGGAAACAAGAGGATTGTAGCAGACCTTATAAGAGCCAGGCAGTACACACTGCTTTCCATCCTGTATACGTTGAAAAACCGCGGCAGGATGTGACAGGCATTATTTGGGCATGTTTTAAAAGTGGGCTGCGATAACGCTGCCAGAGCTATGCAAAAGGAAGGGATCTGATTTGGATATAGTAAAAGAGAGCTTTATACTGAGTCTATTTACACGATTATACGCGGCCGCCAAGGGCAGTGAAACCGTGCGGCTGAGCAGCGCTTTTTCCTCCGGAATTAAAAAGCTTTGGTTCGGCAGCGCTTTATCGGAAGTGTTGTCCAGGCAGGGAAGACTTTCCGCAGACTGGGAAAAGAGCATGGCTTTCAGATTTCTGACCGGTCTTATTAATTTTATCCCTCGAAGCCTGGGCAGACTGTATAATTTATGCCGGGAGATTTTTGAAGAAAGCATTATTATGCGCGCTGCCTGGTATTGCGGCGAAAACGCCTGTATTTTTATATCGTGGGCCTTTTTGGCGGCGCTGGTAATCCCGTATGATTATTGGAACAACGTATATAGCTTTGCGGGAATGCTTCTTATACTTGCGGCTTTTTATATATACGGCATGAGAAACAGCTCTGCCGCCCTTGAGGTTAAAAGCATAGGAGTATATGCGGTTGCTTTCGCTGCCTTTGAGCTGCTGTTTGTGTTTTTATCTTATGACAAGTCGGAGAGTATCAGGTTTTTCACATATCATTTCTCCTGTATGCTGGCGGTTTTGCTGATAGTCGGCACGGTACGCTCCACAAAGCAGCTTGTACGGATTATTGATTTTTCCCTGGCTGGGACCGGGATAGCGTCTCTTTACGCAATTGTGCAAAGGCTCCAGGGCATAGAAGTAAACAAAAGCTATGTGGATCTTTCGGTAAACGCTAATATGCCGGGCAGGGTATATTCGTTTTTCTTCAACCCCAACTCCTTTGCAATGCTTTTGGTTATGATGCTGCCCGTCTCAGCTGTGCTGATATTCTATTCAAAGGGATATAAACGTCTGTTTTATCTTCTGGTATTTGCTGCGGCTACAATAGCCCTTTTAATGACTTATACCCGGGCTGCCTGGGGAGGTTTTGTTCTTAGTATCCTTGTTATGGCGCTTATTATAAGGCCGATTCTTGTGCCGCTGTTTGTGTTGGCGGGAATTTTTGCTCTTCCCCTTATGCCGGCCTCGATATATAACAGGGTAATGACTATATTCAGCTCAAAAGATACCTCAATAACCAGCAGAAAGCCGATATATGACGCTGCCTGGAGACTAATTTTGAAAAATCCGGTTATAGGAGCGGGCTTGGGGTATGAGGTTGTCAAGACCAAGGTGATGGATATAGGACTTTATAAAGGCGTTGCGCCATTTGTCCACGCTCACAGCATATATCTGCAAATTGCTGCCGAGCTGGGTGTGTTTGGCCTGCTGGCTTTTTTGGGAACAATATTCTCGGGAGTTAAAAACGGGCTGAAAGCCATATTCGGCAAAAAGGGGAGCAAACTCCTGCAGGGGATCATAGCCGCGCAGATATCTGCTTTTGCGGGAATAATGCTGTGCTCCTGGGTGGATTATCCCTGGAGCTTCCCCCGTGTTATGCTGATGTTCTGGTTTTCTTTCGCCATACTGGTATCCGCAGTGAAGCTGGCAAATCAGGAAGAAGCTGAGTAGTTTTGGTGATATCAGGGGTATTCTGCCCGTGTATAGTGTACAATGATATGGTCTAAAAAAAGAAGAAGCTGACCCCTAACTGTGGTAAAATGGTAAGTGCTAACAAACCAATCACAGAAAGGGATAGCTTCTATGAAAAGAATAGCACAAAAAG